>JALUWT010000125.1 GCA_027019325.1 Sulfurimonas sp. | reverse complement strand
AGAGAAGAGGAGATTTTGACGTGTGGTAGGTATGGCTTCTAAGATAGCATCTAACTCTTCTGCAAAGCCTAGGTTTAGCATCTTGTCTGCTTCGTCTAGCACTAAAAACTCCAGATGTTTTAGACTCATCTGTTTTTTGCTAAGCACATCTAAAAAACGCCCAGAAGTAGCCACCACAACATCACAGCCTTTTTGGATGGTATAAATCTAGTCTCCTATGCCTTCTCCACCTATGACAGAGACAACTTTGAGTGTTTGACCAAAGGTTTTAAAGCTCTCAGCCACTTGTTGGGTGAGTTCACGTGTTGGGGTGAGTACTAAGACTTTTACTTTACGTTTCCCCTCAGTAGGTGTTTGAGAAAGCAGTTCTACTATGGGTAACACAAAAGAAGCCGTCTTTCCAGAGCCTGTTTGTGCCTGAGCCATGATGTCTTTTTTCGTTAAGACAAGAGGGATGACTTTTTCTTGGATGGGTGTGGTGTAGTTGTTTTTCTCTAAAAGTTCTTGTAAGCTAGTGGAGAGTTGTCATTTGGAAAAAGGCATAAAAGGTTACTTTTTAAGCATTATAGCCTAAAATGGTTCACCGGCCCATGCCCTTTGCCTAAGATTTTGTCTTTTCCTGCATCTATAGCCTTATTGAGATAGTCACAACCTTTTACCACTGCACTCTCCAAGCTCTCACCACGTGCAAGATAGGTAGCGATGCTTGATGAGAGGCTACAACCTGTACCGTGGGTGTTGATAGTATCTATCGCTTTGTTGTGTATGATGTTGGTCTCTTTGCTCTCATAGTTATAGAGCACATCGGTCATCGTCTCTGTAAAATCAAGGTGCCCGCCTTTTAGAAGGACAGAAGTTTGGTACATTAGGGCTAGTTCTTTGGCAGAAGATTCCATATTTGTGGTATCTATACTATGCCCCACAAGTAACTCTGCTTCAGGGATGTTAGGGGTGATAAGTGTGACTTTGGGTAAAAAAGCTTTCAGGCTCTCTACTGCATCATCGGTGATGAGTGTGTCTCCTGAAGTGGCTATCATCACAGGGTCAAGGACGATGTGTTTAGTCAGGTACTTTGCCAAGGTGCCTTGCACAGCTTCTATCACTTCGCTAGAGTGGAGCATACCTATTTTTATGGCATCAAAGTCTATGTCACTAAGCACCGCTTCCATTTGGGCTATGAGGTGAGGTACAGGGATGGCATGGATGTCTGTGACTCCTTGGGTGTTTTGCGCGGTAGTTGCGGTGATGACTGACGCAGCATAGCCACCATTTGCAGAGATGCTTTTAATGTCGGCTTGTATGCCTGCACCCCCACTTGAGTCTGAACCTGCTATGGTGAGGACGGTGTGGTAAGAGGTACTCATATCTTTATCTATGTTATCTTGTGGTGTATCAGTTTGTTCAGACATGAGATGCTTTCCTTGGAATGTTTTTTGGATTATAGCTGAT
>JALUWT010000124.1 GCA_027019325.1 Sulfurimonas sp. | reverse complement strand
CTCTTCTTTTTTCTCTTTTGGAGTTTGACTCCGCACTATCTTTTCATTTATCTCGTCTATTATGCTTTCTACCTGCTTATGAAAGTCTCCAAGCACCTCCTGAGTCTGCATTGTTTCCAAACGCTCAGATATTTCATACAAGCTAACAGCCCCAATACTTGCACTCAAACCTTTTATAGTATGAAGTGTTCTTTGAAACTCCTGCTCATTTATCTCTTCTAAATTTAAATCTTTATAATCTGCATAAAATTGCTGCAAAATTTTAAGATAGAGTTTGCTGTTTCCTCCCAGATGTAAGAGCCCTTGAGAGACATCTAAAGTTTCAAAGTAGGGTATCTTTTCTTCCTCTTTTAGCTCATTTTTGGAGACCACTTTTGCTACTTTTGGAGTGATGTATTTTAAAAGTATTCCATAGAGTTTTTCTACCTCAATCGGCTTAGTAAGATGCTCATCCATTCTTATTTGTCTGCTTTTTTCTTGATCCTCTCGCATTGCTTTTGCAGAGAGTGCAACAATAGGAATATTTTTATCTCTTTGTCTTATAATTTTTGTTGTTTCGTATCCATCCATTACAGGCATCTGAATATCCATCAAAATAAGCTCATAAGCCTTGTTCTCAAACTTTTCAAGTGCCACTTTTCCATTCCCTGCAATGTCAAGTTCTATGCCACTTCCCTCTAACAATCCTACTACAATTTCTTGATTTGTCACATTGTCTTCTACTAAGAGAATTTTACTCCCCTGTAACAATTTTATATTCGTTTGCGTGAGCTGTTCTATACCCTCTTGTATTTTTTCTTTTTTGCCTGCAGGAAGTGGTAATTCGCAGATAAAAGTACTTCCTTTACCATATTCACTCTCTACCCAAATGGTCCCATTCATCATTTCAATCAGTTGCTTTGAAATAGAGAGACCCAGACCTGTTCCTCCGTATTTTCTTGTTATACTTCCATCAGCCTGTGTAAAGGAGTGAAACAGCTTGCTCATTTGCTCCTGTTTTAAACCTATACCTGTATCTTTAACTTCAAAACGAATAATATTATTTAGCTCTACGCTAATGATGAGTGTCACTTCCCCTGCTATCGTAAACTTGATGGCATTGTTCAAAAGATTCATCAAAATCTGTTTAATTCGCAGAGGATCTCCATAAAAGACACACTCAGGATTCACATTTATATGTTGGCAGATAATATGAAAGAGAAGCCCTTTCTCTTGTGCTTTGAATTCCAATACATCTTGAATTTCTTGTTTGACTCTATGCATATCAAAATGTACTTTCTCAATATGCATCTTTTTGGCTTCTATTTTCGAAAAATCGAGAATATCATTAATGATACCTAAAAGTGATTTGGCATTACTGTCTATCATTTTAATGTATTTTTTCTGTTTTTCATCCAGGTCTGTTTGCAGAGCAAGATGACTTACACCAATAATACCATTCATTGGGGTTCGTATTTCATGCGACATATTTGCCAAAAATTCTGATTTTGCCCGAGTACTCTCTTCTGCTTTTTTTTCTGCTTTTGTACGGACCGATACTTCATGCTGTAAGATCTCATTTTGCTCTTCGAGCTCATCTTCTGCTCTTTGTTTGGAATCTTGAATGAGGATTATCCACCAAGCAATTACACTCATCAAAATACCAATAACAATAGCATAATTCTCTAAAGCATTTTTTAAAAACTCTTTTTGATCCGCCACAATATGTTCAACCTGTATAGAGTAGGTCATCCACCCTGTAATCCATACCACCAAAAAGAGTCCTGATGCCATAAGTACAAAATCAAAGATCTTTAGAGTAAGCTCAAAAGAGAGAGTATTGCGTGAGAGCTTGCTGATTGATTTTGCAACTTTTTTACGCATACTTGTGTTGCTCTCCTTTTTACAAACATCATGACACAAAGAGTCAAGCGTGCAGCAAAGTGAGCAGATATTGACCTGATGTAAAGGGCAGTAGGACATATCTTCAATCTCATACGTATGTTTACAAATACTGCAATACTCTTCATGCTTTGCAGAGTTTCGATGATAATTTGTTCTTGCGATGTAATACTTTCCTTTGGTAAAAAAAGCGATAAGAGGAGAGAGTAATATGGCTAAAAACATTGCAATAATAGCTGAATAGCTCTGTGCCATACTCCCAAAATAACCCATAAAAGCAAAAATAGAGACTAGAGATGCCACCCCCATGCTTCCAACACCGACAGGATTGATATTGTACAGATAGGCTCTTTTAAACTCCACAATTTTAGGAGCCAGCCCTAAAGGTTTATTTATCACCAAATCAGCAAATATTGCCCCAATCCATGCAATGGCGACATTGGAATAAAGCCCAAGCACCTTGTCTAAAACATCAAAAACTCCAAGTTCCATAAGCAGCAATGCAATACCGATGTTAAAAAACATCCAAACAACACGGCCTGGATGAGAATGGGTAACTCGAGAAAAAAAATTTGACCAGGCAAGACTTCCGGCATAGGCATTGGTGACGTTGATTTTTATTTGAGAGACGATGACAAACAGTGTTGCAGCGAGCAAAGCTGTATGAGGATTATCAAATAGATACTGATATCCAAAATCATACATCTCAATAGGTGTTTTTGCTTCAAAAATACTTGTTCCTCCAACTAAAGCCAATGATGCGAGGAACATTCCACCTATCTGTTTTAAAAAACCAAAAATTATCCACCCCGGCCCTGCTATTAAGACAGAAGACCACCATTTCAGCCTGTTTGTTTTACTCAGCGGAGGCATAAAACGCAAATAATCGACCTGCTCTCCAATTTGTGCGATAAGAGAGAGGGAGATTCCGACTGCCATACCAAAATAGTAGACATTAAAATCTGATCCACCAGAGACCTCACCCTGCAGAGAAGTAAAAACATTCAAAGCTTGAGGATCTTTGTAAAGTATGGCGACATAAGGAGCAACCATCATCAAGATCCAGAGAGGTTGTGTCCAAAATTGCAGTTTATTTATCAGAGTAAATCCATAAAATACTATCGGAATAATCACTAAAGAGCTGACAAGATAGCCAATGCTTAAAGGAAGACCAAAATATGCTTCAAGAGCTTGTGCCATAATTGCAGCTTCAAGTGCAAAAAATATAAAAGAAAAGGAGGCATAAATAAGCGAAGTGAATGTTGATCCAACATAACCAAATCCGGCACTTCTTGTAATGAGATCAATGTCAATATTGTATTTTGCAGCATGATAACTGATGGGAAGTGCTGTAATGAAGATAATAAGAGAAGCAGTCAAAATCGCCCAAAAAGCAGTTGTAAACCCGTAGTGTATCCCAATTGACGCACCAATGGCTTCCAATGCTAAAAAGGAGATACTTCCGATAGCAGTATTTGCTATGAGCAGCTCAGACCATTTTCTAAAAGATTTGGGAGCATAACGCAGAGAGTAATCCTCTATCGTCTCATCGGCGACTAGTTGATTATACTCCCTTGTTATTTTTTCCATTCACAGCTCTTAAATATCAATTTTACTAATGATAACATAAAAATTACAGAGAGCTCTAATTTATCTTCTACTCTTTATAATTCTATAACATTCATTTGCAATTTCCAGTTCTTCATTTGTTTGAATTACAAGCGATTGGATGTTTTTT
This sequence comes from Sulfurimonas sp., assembly GCA_027019325.1. GTDB lineage: Bacteria > Campylobacterota > Campylobacteria > Campylobacterales > Sulfurimonadaceae > Sulfurimonas. Next base: position 5,083 of record JALUWT010000124.1, on the reverse strand, counting down.
ATGATGGCATTGTCCATAACATGCTCACGCACATAAGTGGAATTTTCTCCTATACCTCCGCTAAAAATAATAGCATCCACACGTTCGAGCATTACCATGTAAGCACCAATGTACTTTTGAATACGCCGTATCATCACATCAAGGGCAAGTTGTGCATGTTCATCCTCACGCAGAAGTATTGCACGCAGGTCATTTTCTCCGCAAATTCCTTTTAATCCAGACTTTTTGTTAAGCAGATTGTCCGCCTCTTCTGCACTCAAACCAAGTTCTCTCTCTAAAAAAAGAGGAATATCCGGATCAATATCACCACAACGAGTTCCCATTACTAAACCTTGTAAAGGAGTAAAACCCATGGAAGTGTCCATACTTTTTCCATTTTTCACAGCACAAGCAGACGCACCATTTCCTAAGTGTAGTGTTATGATGTTGAGTTCTTCCAGAGGTTTTTGTAAAATCTTCGCAGCTTCTTTTGTCAGGTAAGCGTGTGAAGTGCCATGAAAGCCATATCTGCGTATATCATACTTTTCATAAAGTTCATACGGCAAGGCATAGATAAATGCCTCTTTTTGCAAACTTGCGTGAAAAGCTGTATCAAAAACAGCTATTTGCGGAATGTTTGGCATTTTTTCTTTGAGTGCTTTTATACCTTCAAGATTTGCAGGGTTATGCAGCGGTGCAAGAGGAATCAAATCTTGAATAATCTCTACCACCTGAGCATCTATAATGCAGCTTTTTTGCAGTTTCTCTCCGCCATGCACCACTCTGTGTCCGATTACATCCACATCAGAGAAGTTAATTTCAAGGGCTTCAAGAGCTTCTGCGTGAGAATGAATATGTGAATTTTCTTCCCCTATCTTCTGTATCTCTTTTTGGGTTAACATTTTTTTTGACGGCATCTCAAAGAGTTTACATTTGAGTGAGGAGCTTCCGGAGTTAATAACCGCTATTTTCATAATATCTCTGCCGCTTGAATCGCTGTAATAGCCACAGTATTGACGATATCTTCCACCAAACAGCCGCGGCTTAGGTCATTAACAGGTTTTTTAAGTCCTTGAATGACCGGTCCGATGGCTATAGCACCACTGCTTCGTTGCACTGCTTTGTAGGTATTGTTTCCTGTGTTTAAATCAGGGAAAATGAAAACTGTCGCTGCTCCTGCCACTTTTGAGTCTGGCAGTTTTATACGCGCCACTTCTTTATTGATGGCTGCATCATATTGAATAGGCCCCTCTACAAGCAGATCAGGGCGTTTTTCTTTAACAAGCGCTGTAGCCGCTCTTACCTTATCCACATCTACGCCATGTCCGCTCTCTCCCGTAGAGTATGAGAGGAGTGCCACTTTTGGAGTTATGCTAAAAGTATTTGCAGTATCAGCTGAGGCGATGGCTATGTCTGCTAACTCTTGTGCATTTGGATCTTCATTGATTGCACAGTCACCGTAAACCAAAACCTTTGTTTCAAAACACATAAAAAAGAGAGAGGAAACAATAGAAACATTCTCTTTTGTTTTAATTATTTGCAGAGCCGGGCGTATAGTGTCCGCCGTTGAGTGTATCGCTCCGCTGACCATACCATCAGCATATCCGCACTCCACCATCATCGTTGCAAAGTAACTCAAATGCGTCATCGCATCACGAGCAGCATCACGACTCAGCCCTTTATGTTTTCTTTTCTCATAAAAGCGCAGAGCAAACTCTTCTTGGTATTTAGACTTGAGAGGATTCATAAGCGTTGCTTTTGAGAGATCCAATCCAAGACGCATATAGTGCTCACGCAGCTCTTTTTCATCACCAAGTAAAATTATCTCTGCAACATCCCGGCGAAGCAGTATCTCGGCTGCTCTTAAAATCCGCTCATCTGAAGATTCTGGAAGCACAATTCTTTTTTTATTTTGACGTGCCATAGCAAAAAGTTTATACTCAAACATCTGCGGTGTCATAATATCGTTGTATGTAGTTGCAATTTTTTCCTCTATGGCTTTGACATCGACACTTTCATTAAAAAGTCCCAGTGCCAAAGCTATCTTTCGCTCAGAATTGACCCGCAGTCTTGAGTGAATTTTCATAATATTTACAGCGGTGTTGAAAGTGTCACTCTTTACTGAAAGTATCGGAACCTTAGCACCATCAAGACCATCAATGAGTTTTTGAATGTTAGGGTGAATTTTCATATCAAAAGGGAATACAATGGCAGAAATACTAGGATAATTTGCCGAATGCATAGCTCCATAGAGCCCTACAATGATGTCAGACCGGTCAGCTGGAACAATGACCAAATCCCCACCTTCAATATTGTCTAAAAAATTATCGAGTGTCAACGCAGCAACTTTTACACTGCGAATAACACGAAGCATGTCATGCTCACCTAAAACAATGCTTTTGGCATCCAAACTCTCCATCACATCTTTAATAGTCGGAAGATTCAACTCTTCTAACTCTTTTAAGATATATGCTGTGTATTTTGTTTTGCTGAAAAGTTTTTTTAGTGTTTTAGAATTTTCATCACTTGCACGATTGATGAAGCTTGCAAAATGGGTGCATCCAACAGAAGTAGAGTACTCATTTTCTATGATTACCTCTTCATAAACCTCTTTTGGATTTTTATCTTTTGCATTGATAATGTTAATGTAGGGCGCACCAAAATTTTGGGCGATTTTAACATTGAGATCATAAGAAATTGTACTTGTTAGAAAAGATTTACGAATACCTTCACAGAGCACAAAATCATACTCACTCTCAAGTTTTTTAAACTTTGTTATGAGATTTTCTATGAGTTCGCTATCTTTTCCCTGCGCAATGTGTTCCTCAACCTCTGCAATATCATACCCATAACATTCTTCATAGGCGATATCGAGATTGTAACGTTCTCTTATAAATGAGATATCCCCGTCTTGAATATCTTTAGAGAAGATAATGGGACGAAAGAATGCAACGCGATGGAGGTTACGCTTGAGTATCTCCATCATGCCCATAGAGACAAAAAGTGTCCCTGCATTTTTTTCTTGTGCTGCTATGTAGAGTGACTTTATCTTCATGTTTTTGTATCCTCACGCAAATCATCTCTACTATTATACGCTATTCTTTCAATAATTTGTCTAAACGTTCCAAGTCATTAATAACTTCCCACTTGCCACCGCCTTTTTCGACTTTTGCTTTCCACTCTTTGAGACGTGTCATATATTTTCGGGGGTCAACATTATCACTTCTGAGTTTTGTAACATTGAGTGCTATGACTTTATAACCTTTCAACTGCAGTGGTATATCTCTGACATACCCTTTTTTCAGCTCCTCTTTCAAATCAGAAAAGATTAGAATCGTTTTTGATGCGGTATCTTTTTCATTTAAAAATTCTGTCGCTTGGAGTATGCCGCCTGTAATATCCGTGTAAGGGCTTGATTTAACATTTTTGACATAACTGTCTACTCTCTTAGCGAAAGCTCTTTTTTGCTGGTTTGCCTTACTGGGGCGGTCATTAAAAGTTACTTTTGCGATGATATTTTTTTCACTGAAACTTCCCGTATCAATGCTGGCAACCACAAAACTATCTCCTGATTGAAGCTGAGAGAGAATGTAGTTTATAATCTGCTGCGCTTTTTTCAATTCATGAGTATAGGTTCCTGATGTATCTACAAGCATATAGACACCTCTGTTATGTTTGTTCACACCGTCACTTGAACATGAACTGAGTCCAAGCAGTAACAACAACGCTAAAAGTATCTTTTTCATGATGCATCCTTTGTATTTTTTTCGGTTTTTTCTTTTTGCTCCTCTTGTGAGCCATGCTTCGCTTCAAGTTTTGTTACAATATTTTCAATCCACAGCGGAAAAAATATAAGCAGATCATAAATATTAACGAGGCTTTTACCTATGTATCGACTCAAGTTGCCTAAGAAGCGTGACAAAACTGCACTAAAACGTAAAAATGCAGCTAAAAGAACACCCAAAACTGTACGTGAAGAGTGAATGAAAGACTCTAAAGGAATGGCAATGAATGCTAAGGCAAATGGCAAAATAAAGCCCATACCCATCTGGGCGGCCGTGGTTATCCACCTGCCAGACTGTTCCACTCCATCTGCAGCAGCTCCTCCCAGAAGTCCTGCGACAAGTGCAGCATCATCAGCTGAAAGTAGCTCACGCATATAAGCAAGTCCCGCTTCTACACTTGCAAGCAGCAGTAAAAAGACAAAAGAGACTATTATCATGCGCACACGCACCTTGTCTTCCAAGGCGCCTATGATTGGGAAAAGTCTCGTTATTCGCATAGATTCCATTAAAAACAGTCCCATTGAAACCTCAACAAGAATAATGACAAGCGCAGCAATGTCTGCAACACGAAAGCCCATCATATAGACAGAGCCACCAACCATCTCCTGCATTGGACGTGCTATGAGGTTGAAGTTAATGAAAGCACCGCCAATTGCAATTGCCAAAACAAAACCGGAAATAAAAAACTGCGTAAGAGAAGAAGATGAGAGCATCTGCGCCGCTTTGTCACTCTTTTTGTTGATCTCATAATACTCATCCATATGTCTGTCAACCGTTGCTGAACGGTCAAGCAGAACCTGTACATTTTTGTCTAGAATACCGATTGATTTATTTATCTGACGCAGAGAAGGAATCATTTTACTCAAATAGGCATGGCGCATCTTTGAGCTCTCTCGATAGGCATCGAGTGCTTTTTGCTGTCCTTTTTCCAAAGTATCACGGATACTTTTTAAAATTTCAACAACCATGGAGTCTTCTGAAGCCGGAATAGCTGCAATCGGCTCAATCGCCTTTGTCCAACCCGGAGGTGCTGGGGGAATATCAGTACTGTGTTGATAATCTTCGTCTATCTTGACAACATTATCGCGAATGTCTCGTTGCAGAGTCGGAAACTGCGCAAGATCTTTTTTCACATAATCATCAATGCGTTCAAACTCGCGTACAATGATACGCTCCGTTGCCTCTTTCCCATCGGCAAGAAGTACCTCATTATTTCGCTCTTTGAGCTTTTTTTCTGCTAGGAGAATTGAAGCTGCAATGAGATGAAATGCATGAAAAAGTACTCTTGAAGCTGACAGTATCGCTTCATGTGCCGGTTT
>JALUWT010000123.1 GCA_027019325.1 Sulfurimonas sp. | reverse complement strand
CCTACGCCAGTACCCGAGTCTGTACGTTTGGCAATGGCTACACCGACACTTCACCACAGAACACCAGAATTTGAAGCGATTTTCAAAGAGACAAGAGAACTGCTTTTTAAACTTTTTGCTACCGATGAAGTGATTATGTTGGCTTCAACAGGAACAGGAGCTATGGAAGCTGCTGTAACGAACCTTTGTCATGACACCTTGCTTTCAGTTAATTCTGGAAAATTTGGTGAGCGTTTTGGGAAAATTGCTTTGGCACATGGACTTAAAAATGTTGAGATTAAACATGAGTGGAACACACCTGCTACTGTTGAAGAAGTAGTAGAAGCTGTAAAAGCAAATCCTTCAGTAGATGCTATTGCTATTCAGATTTCAGAATCTGCTGGGGGGCTTCGTCACCCAGTTGAAGAGATAGCTGCAGCAGTGAAGGCTATCAACCCAAGTATTATGATTATTGCAGATGGGATTACAGCTGTGGGTGTGGAGCGTATTGATGTGGCAAATATCGATTGTCTCATCGCAGGAAGCCAAAAGGCGTTGATGTTGCCACCAGGTTTGGCGATATTAGGGCTAAGCAATGCAGCGATTGAAAAAACAGGTGCAGGAAAAGGGTATTACTTTAACCTTGCCTCTGAGATAAAAAAACAAAAGCAAAATACAACAGCCTATACAGCGGCAACAACGCTTGTGATAGGACTAGGTGCCGTGCTTAAAGAGATAAATGCGCAAGGTGGCATAGACAAACTGTATGACGATACGGAATTAAGAGCTGAAGCGACAGGCAAAGCACTTGAAGCATTAGGGTTGCATATTTACCCATCGACTCCTGCACGTTCTATGACAACGATAGATGATGAACATGCCAAAGAGATACGTGATTTACTCAAAACTGAGTTTGGTGTAAATGTAGCAGGTGGGCAAGACCATTTAAAAGGAAAAATCTTCCGTATTAACCAAATGGGACTCATAGAGCCTTATGAGATGGTAGCAGTAGTCAATGCTGTAGAACTTGCTATGGGAAAGCTAGGGTGTAGAACATTTGATGGTACAGCATCACGTGTCTTTAATGAGACATATTTTAAAGCAATATCGGGAAATAACTAATGGTATACGAACACGAAATCCCTTCGGGGTCTAAACTTTACTTTGGTGAGTCAGCGAAGATAAAAAGAGAGATAGAATTTGTCTCGGCTGAGTTGCTTGATAACCTTGGGTTTTCAGAGATAGTGACACCACTTTTTTCTTACCACCAACATGAAAGTTTTGATGACAAAAAACCACTACTTAAACTCAATGATGAGCAAAACCATGAAGTGACGCTTCGTGCAGACTCAACAGCAGATGTAGTGCGCATCGTGACTAAAAGACTAGGACGAAGTACAGAGTCTAAAAAGTGGTTTTATGTACAGCCAACAGTGACATTTCCAACCAAAGAGCAGTACCAAATAGGTGCTGAGGTG
>JALUWT010000122.1 GCA_027019325.1 Sulfurimonas sp. | reverse complement strand
GAATAAGCCAGTCTACAAGTGTCGGCTCTTTTACTGAAGGGGCAGGATGCACTACAAGTCCCGATGGCTTATTGACCACAAGCAAGTAGTCATCTTCATACAATACTTCCACATCAAAGTCTATAGGTGACACTACACGCTTCTGCGCCTCTTTAAAACGATAGACTACCTCATCCCCTTCTACAACTTTAAAACTGGTTTTACTAATGCATTTACCATTGACGGACACAAGCCCATCTTTAACAAGTTTTTCAACTTGATTACGACTTACATCAAGTTTTTGTGCAAGTATCTTGTCAATACGACCAGAGGATGTTGTTTGAAAGCAATTCATTTGTCTTCCTTGCAAGGCTTATCTGCTAAAAACTGTTTACGTACCCAGCCCCGTTTACCATCTGATTCTACTTTACACCAAACAGGATATTTCCACGACATAAAATCTTTTTTGGTTTGATTGTGTTCATTTTCCAATTGTTTGTGGGTGATTTCTCTCATACAACCTAAGTTTTGCACACAGCTTCCTGTATGTGCATGCGAATAAACCTGTGTTGCCTTTCTGTCGGGAGTTTTACTCAACCCTAAGACTTCACAGCGTGTCAGAAGTTCTACTTTAAACTGCGCAGGACTAATATGCTCAAAGGCATTTACTCCCAAACACACCACACACATCATGAGTATAAAACGCATCAGATATCATCCCTATCCCAACGCTCTGGGTCTAAAAAGGTGTCATCATGGATATGTTTGAAAGAGGCTTTAAACATCTTAAAGGCATCTTTGTTCTTCTCTTCTATCTCTGCAAGCCAAGCTTTGGTTGAAGCTCTGGCATGAGGCATCTTTACATCTTTCATCATCGCTGGACAGGCTTCATCACCAATGATTTTCAGATTATTTTCTGTAGCAAAATCACGCAGTTGACGTTCTCTTACCTGTATGAGTGGACGTATAAGGTGGACGCCTCTGCTTGTTTTATAAATAGGCGCAAGCGCCCTCATACTTCCGTTGTAAAACATATTCATAAAAAAACTCTCTACAGTGTCATCGAAATGGTGACCAAGGGCTAGTTTATTAAATCCTTGTTCTTCTGCAAAACTGTAGAGTGCACCTCGTCGCATACGTGAAAAGTAACTACAAAAGGAGGAGTTTTCACGTATGGTGTCCTGCGAAACATCAAAGATGTTCGTGTCATAGACCGTATGTTTTATCTCGTACTCTTCACAATGTTTGGTGAGAAATTCATAATGTTCATCTGGCATACCATACTTAATAGTACACGCCTCAAACTCAAAACGAAAGGGTGCATGGCGCTGTATGTGTTTCATCGCATGGATAAGAGATAAAGAATCTTTTCCACCACTGAGCCCCACAAGTATTTTATCACCTTCACCTATGAGCTTAAACTCTGCATTGGTCTTGCCTATGACCTTTAAGAGTTTCTTACTCATGGGGATGGTTTTGGCTTTA
>JALUWT010000121.1 GCA_027019325.1 Sulfurimonas sp. | reverse complement strand
TGCTCTCCAACTGTGTGAAGACAAAAAAGCTGATGCCTGTGTCACTCTGCCAATTCACAAAGAGGCTTGGATGAAAGCCGGGCTTGTTTACAAAGGGCATACCGACCTTATGCGAAAACATTTTGACAAAGAGGCCATCATGATGCTTGGGTGCCCCCAAATGTTTGTTGCCCTGTTTACAGAACATATACCGCTTAAAGATGTTGCATCTTCTCTTACATATAAGAGACTTAAAAACTTTCTTCTTGATATGCATAAAAGCGTGCAGAGAGAAAAAATTGCAGTTCTGGGTCTTAATCCTCACGCAGGAGACAATGGTGTCCTTGGAGATGAAGAAAAAATCATCATAAAAGCCATTAAAAGTGTCAATAAAAAGCTGGGTTTTAAACAATTTGTCGGCCCAGTTGTTCCTGATGTTGCTTTTGCACCCTATTTTAGAGACAACTACAACTATTTTGTAGCGATGTACCATGATCAGGGCTTAGCACCGCTTAAAGCCCTACATTTCGATGAGAGCGTTAATATCTCTTTAAATCTTCCCATTATCCGAACATCCGTAGATCACGGAACAGCCTTTGATATTGCCTACAAATGTAAAGCAAAAAGGCTCAGCTATATTAATGCCATTGAGAGTGCACTTGAATTCATAAAAGACTAAAGGATAATTATTTTCCCTTAAGATTTATTTTGTTATACTTCTGACAAGAAAAGATAAATATTATCTTTAAAAATAGAAGGAAAAACAAAATGAAAAAAATCGTAGCAGTAGCATTAACAACAGTTTCACTCATGGCAGGCTCATTAGTACAAGATGCACAAAATGCAGGACTTAAAGCAATTCCAGCATCAGAGAGTGAACTTTTAAAGCTTATAGATAACCCAAAAAATCCAATTACAAAAGCAAAAGTAAAACTTGGTGAAAAGCTCTATATGGACCCGCGTCTTTCAAGAAGTGAACTTATCTCATGTAACACATGTCACAACCTCATGGAAGGTGGCGATGATGGCGTAGGTGCTGCAACAGGTCATATGTGGCGACACAATCCACATCACTTAAACTCACCTACTGTTTATAATGCAGTATTTTTTGGTTCACAATTTTGGGATGGACGTGCAAAAGATTTAGAAGCACAAGCACAAGGACCAACACTTGCACACCCTGAAATGGCAGCTACAAAAGAGCATATCGTAAAAGTTGTAAAATCGATGCCAGAGTATGTAACAGCATTCAAAAAAGCATATGGAGATAATGTAAAAATTACTTTTGAAAAAATTACAGATACTATTGCTACTTTTGAGAGAACTTTAGTAACACCTGCACCTTTTGATGCTTATATGAACGGTTATAAAGAGGCTTTAAACGCAAAACAAAAAGAGGGAATGAAAACTTTCATTCAAATTGGTTGTGCATCATGTCATAATGGTGTTGCGCTTGGTGGTGAGATGAATGCTTTTAATATTACTGCTACATACAAATATATGAATATCGGTGATTTTAAAGGTGACAAAAATGGTATGGTAAAAGTTCCTACACTGAGAAATATCACTGAAACTGCACCATATTTTCATAATGGTATGATTTGGAACTTAAAAGATGCTATCAAAGAGATGGGGCGCATTCAGCTTGGAACAAAAATCTCTGATAAACAAGCAGAGTCAATCGAAGCATTCTTAGGTTCATTAACAGGTAAAAAACCTCATATGATGATGCCTATGCTTCCGGCTTCAACTCCAACTACTCCAAAACCTAACTTAAACTAATCAACTTTAAAGCTCCATAGTTTTACAATTAGTAAAACTATGGAGTGTTCCTATGAATAACAATACTACGTTTACTCTTACCCAAGAAGAAAAAAATCAACTCAAAGAACTTGCAAAGCTCTCTCTTGATGAAGCAGTACTGCATGACAAAAGAATTCAGACAGACACTGGTAAACTCTCACCAAAGCTTAGTAAACATCTTGGTGCTTTTGTTACGCTCAAAGAGAATGGACAGCTTCGAGGATGCATCGGAAGATTTGAGCCCGATCAGCCTCTGTATGAGATTGTAATTGACATGGCAATCTCTGCCTCACGCTATGACAATAGATTTACACCTGTTACGCCAAATGAACTCAAAAATATTGACATAGAAATCTCTGTTCTTACCCCGAGAAAAAAAGTCGATTCAGTAGATAATGTAGTCGTAGGCAGGGATGGAATATACATCAGTTATGGTGGAAGAAACGGAACATATCTGCCACAGGTTGCAACAGATATGGGTTGGAATGCTGAGCAATTTGTTTACAGTTGTTGTGCCCAAAAAGCAGGAATCCCACCACAACACTGCAAAGATGCAGAGCTATATGTCTATGAGGCTATTGTCTTTTAAAACGCAAAAGGACTTTGTTAAATTGTATCTGGTGTAACGCCAACCTCTTCTAAAAAGTGACGAAGTTTTACGATAGCATCTTTTGATAATTCAGGTCTATGTGAAAGAGTCATAGAGTGCTCTTTTCCATTTAAGTGAATGATTGCACGATGCTCTTTGTTTAACTCAACTTTTGCGCCAAAATGCTCTAGTGCAGAAAGTACTTTTTTACTGTCAATATTACCAGATAATGGATGTTCAAATATTTTCGCTATTTTTGCTTTGTGTTTACTCATAAGTAAAACTCCTTGTGTGTTATAGTAAAATTATCGCTTTTTAAAGATTAAAAGCGTCTTATCTTCGGTGTCATAGAGTGAAAAAGTCTGTTTATCGACCAGTTTTAACCCACTTAGTTTTTGAAAAATATTTATCTTGTGAAAATACTGTACTATTGTTTCTTGGTACTTTGTAAAACACTCATTTTCAGTTTTTTCAAAAAGTGTAAATTTTGTATGAAGTTCATTATTTTCAAAGAGAGCATCCACACTTAAAAATTCATTTTCGCTGTCGTTGCTCATCGTTCCTTCTGCAACATCACTAAAACCGTAAAGAGTATTTATATCGGCGATGAAGATGCCGTCATCATTAAGTTTTTCAGCCATTGCTTCTAAAAACTCTATAAGTTCCTCTTTTTGCATAAAGTTCAACACATCAAAGATGCTTACAATCGCATCATATTTGCCATCGACATCTTTTGCATTAATGCACTCTGCATCAAGCCCTTTGAGCCTGCACTCAGAAATCATAAGCGCGCTCAAATCTACACCCTTGCACGTCACTCCGTCACTTATCATACGCTGCATAAAACCGCCACGTCCGCAGCCTACGTCAAGCAGTGTTTTAACATCATAATCATCCAACTCTGAACGATAAAGGTCATAGAGCGCTTCTGTAGCCTCTTCTATGCCTAAAAGATGTTCTGCCTTAGCATAGAGGTCAAGATTTGTCATTGCTTATGCATTCTCTGCATGAATGACATCACGAATCTTCTCATAAATATCAAGTACTTCATCTTTTTTCGCGATGTATGAGTTTTTATTTGCTATAAGGTAAGTCGAACTTGTCATGATGTCTTGGACAACTTCAAGCCCGTTTTGCTTCATTGTTGTCCCCGTCTCTACGATATCGACTATCATATCAGCAAGACCGATGAGCGGTGCGAGTTCAATTGAACCATAAAGTTTGATAATCTCAACACTCACAGCTCTCTCTTCAAAGTAGCGCTTTGTAATGTTTACCATTTTCGATGCAACTTTGAGTTCTGGCTTCGAGAGGTCAAGCTTTTCACCTTTTCTCATACCGATAGCCACTTTACAGACACCGCGGCGAAGATCGAGCAGACGCACAACGTCAAGCCCCTGCTCTTCTAAGGTATCAAGCCCTACGACACCGATATCTGCTGCTTGATGGTAGACATAGGTTGCCACATCCTGGTTTCTTACAAGTAAGAAACGAAACTTCGGAGTCTCTAAAATCAATTTTCTGTCATCAAACTTGAAACTGTCACCAAAAATAGTTTCAAATATCTCTAGTGTCTCTTTTGCAATACGACCTTTTGGAAGTGCAACTGTTAGCATAAAACAAAGCCTTTATAATTTTTTGGTATTTTATCTAAATTTCACTCAAAAACTTATGATGAGAACAATATCTTTTTTTCTATCTCTGATGTACTGACAATCTCATCTCTATTTAACTCCATATGTAACAAATTACACTTTACCATTGTATCTTCAAGTATCTTGTCTATCAATGTTTTAATATTTTTCATATCGCACTCTCCATTATCCAAAACAACAAAATCATCACCAAAAACACGAAAAACATTCGAAGTATCAAAACAATTTTTCAAAATATTTGCTATTTTTTTAAGAATATCGTCGCCACTCTTCCAACCATGTTCTTTGTTATACTCTGAAAAATGTTTTAAATTTAAAATAAGAAGATTTTTATAGTGAAATGCAAAATTATTTCGAACCAAAACAACATCCAAATAATTTTGATTATATAATTCCGTTAACATATCTTTATAAAAGTAAGAAAAACGCTCTTTTTCTATGTCACTGTGTGGTAATTGGTCAATCTTTACATCTATTGTAATGTTTTTAAGAACTTTTTTCGCAGCATCAACTACATCTGCATTAAACAGCAAAGACTTCAAACTAACTAACTCTTCTAATGCTTCTTGTATGCTTTTGCGCCCTTTATAAATTCTGTTGGTTGTCATTGCATCAAAAGTATCAGCAACTGCCATTATTTTCGAAAGATCTGGCATTTCATCATCTGTTAAAGCTCTTGGATATCCACTCCCGTCATAACGTTCATGATGTGCATACACAATCTCTGCTAAATCTTTGAACATGGGAATATTGACCAAAAGTTTATAACCGACTATCACATGTTCTTGAATAAGTTTATACTCCAAATCATTTAATTTTTGCGGTTTAAGCAATATCACATCAGGGGTAGCAACTTTACCGATATCATGCAAAATTCCAGCCTGGTACACTTTCTTACATTCATCCTCAGAATAGCCCATCTCCTCAGCAATCATCTTACTATACTTTGCTACTCTCTGACTGTGCCCTGCCGTGTAAGTATCTCGTTCCTCAATCAGTTTAACCATCGACAGGAGTGTCTTCTCATAATTGTCTTTTTGAAAATGAATCATACTGTTAAGTTCTGAAGTTTTTTGCTCTACCATTCTTTCGAGGTGCTTTTTATACTCTTTATTTTGAGAAAATTTACTTAACTTTTCTACTATCTTAAATAATTCATAATTCAACTGTTCATAATCAAACGGTTTAATTACATAGCCATCAATACCTATTTTAATGGCTTTAATCATGTAATCAGCTTCACTGTGTGCTGTTGTGATTAGAACAATTTGTTCTTTGTTTATTTCTCTGACTTTTTCAAGCATTTCCAAACCATTCATTTTGGGCATAGAAAGGTCAGTTATAACGATATCAAAATGCTCTTGATTATAAAGTTGTAGTCCTTCTTCTCCATCCTTTGCAAGCATAACTTTTTTAAAGAAATTACTAAGATAATTTGACATCTCTTCTTGAATTGAAAGTTCATCTTCAACATATAAAACAGTAAATTTTTTACTTAAAGTTTGTAATAATTTTAAATCAACCATAGAAATTTCATATCCTTTTTCCTACTATTGTATCGCAATAGGGTTAATATTTTTTTTTAAAAAGATGCTACAATACAGAATGAAAAATTTTACTTATGTAGGAATCGGTGCAAGTGCCGGTGGTTTACAAGCCTTGCAAAAACTAGTTGCAACTTTACCAAAAACTTTAAACTATGTATATATCATAGCACAGCATTTAGATCCTAATAAAAAAAGTGCTCTATCTGAAATTTTGGCAAGAGCTACAGATTTAAATGTTGAAGAGCTTACAAAAAGTACAAAGTTCCAAGCAAACCATATTTATATTATTCCTGCAGGCTATAATCTTATTTGCACAAAACATCATTTACAACTCCAAAAAAATGCAGCATCGCAACATCTTCCAACACCTTCGATAGATAAACTTTTTGAAGCTTTAGCACTTTGTAAAAAACAGGACTCTGTTGGTATTGTCCTTACCGGTTCAGGGCAGGATGGAACAAAAGGAGTAGAAATCATTAAAAAATACTCCGGCATAACAATAGCACAGGAACCTAAAGAAGCCGGCTGTAAAAGTATGCCAAACAGTGCAATTAACTCTAATAATATAGATTATATTTTGACTCTTGATGAAATCTCAGAAGGCCTTTCAAACTCTTTATATACAAAACTGCCACCTCAGTTCAAAAAAATTCAACACCTCCTTCATGAAGAAAAAAAACTGCCCGTAGAAAAGTATAAAAATGAGACGATTCTACGCCGTATAAACAAAAGAATGTTACTCTTAAATATTCAGACACTTGAAGAGTATTTAGCATATCTAAAAAACAGACCCCAAGAGTTAGATATTTTACAGCAAAATATTCTCATTGGTGTCACACAATTTTTTAGAGACAAAGAAGCTTTTAAAGCATTAGAAGAGCAGTTATATCTCTATCTCAAAGATAAAACAGAAAATTACGATTTAAGGGTCTGGTCAATTGCCTGTTCAACGGGAGAAGAGGCATACTCTCTGGCTATTTTAATAGATAAAATCAGCAAAAAGCTCCATAAAACATTTAATTTACAGATATTTGCAACAGATATTGATGAGATAGCACTTAATAAAGCAAGAAGTGCCGTATACTCCCAAACTTCAGTAGAAAATATCGATAACAAAACTCTTAAAACATATTTCACTCCCATAGACGGCAGTTATAGGATTATTGAAAAAATTCGTAAACAGATAATCTTTTCAAGACACAATATCTTAAATGAACCACCCTTTATTAACCAAGATATCATAAGTTGCAGAAATCTTCTTATCTACCTTCTACCAGCAACACAACAGGAAATTTTCGCCCTTTTACACTATACCCTCAAAGAGGACGGAATACTCTTTTTAGGATCCTCAGAGTCAACTTTGGTCAGCCCACGCTATTTTACTGTTCTTGATTCTCAATATAAAATATATTTTAAAGAAAAACTAGACAAGCCTCCTAAAATTTCTTCACACTATTTTAAAAAACATCTTGAGAACAGACACTCTGTTACTCAAAACTCCATAAACAAAAAAGATGATTTTAACTTGGAGCTTTCTTTAAAAGAAGCTACTTTTAATTTTTTTGCACCCAACATTATAGTTATTGATACGAACTACAATATTATTTATAAAAAAGGAGAACTTCCCTTTTTAAAAATACCTGATGGGTTTATTACTTTAAATATACTTGACAAT
Source organism: Sulfurimonas sp. (assembly GCA_027019325.1). GTDB lineage: Bacteria > Campylobacterota > Campylobacteria > Campylobacterales > Sulfurimonadaceae > Sulfurimonas. Next base: position 1,568 of record JALUWT010000121.1, on the reverse strand, counting down.
ATTCATAAATCATTACGTTATGATCTCAACAGAGTTATCAAACAGGCATTACATCAACAAAGTCTGCAGATAACAAAATTTATAGAAATTTTTCTGAATGATAACGATAAAGTTTTTATAAAAATTATTGTAACTCCTCTTCATAGGAACAATAAAAATCCTCTGCTTTTTTTATATTTTCAACAACTGCATGCAAATGATTTACAGTTCAATACAAATGCGCTTAATCTCCCTGATGAACCTTTGATGATTAAAAGTCTCACTACACAACTAGCAGAGATTCAAGAAGATTATCATAAACTCTCAGATGAGCTTTTGTTAAGTAAAGAAAATATGCAATTGCTGAATGAAGAGCTGCAAAGTTCCAATGAAGAGTTGCAAAGTTCCAATGAAGAGCTGGAAACATCCAATGAAGAGCTGCAAAGTTCCAATGAAGAGCTCCATGCTTCCATACTTAATGAGCAGATACTGCAAAAACAACTCTCTCAAATTTTAAATGCTTCACAAGATGGCATTATAGGTCTGGATATTCATGGCAATCATACCTTTGTCAATAATGCAACATTGAAAATTCTTGGTTTTACTAAAGATGAACTTATTGGGCATAATGCGCATGCACTCTGGCATCATTCAAGGGAAGATGGAAGCATTTACTCATTAAAAGAATGCGCACTACATGGTCATCTCCTCGATAAAAAATCCATAAGAGCCCAAGATTTGTTTTGGAAAAAAGACGGCACCGCTATTCATGTAGAAGTTTTGCAAAATCCTATCGTAGAAAATGGGGTAACTGTAGGTGCGGTTCTCTCTTTTCATGATATTACAGAAAAAATCAAACTTACAAAACTTGTCGAACATGAGCATAGACTTGCAGAATTATATATGAATATTGTCGGAACTTTAATTATGACACTTGATTTAGATGGCAATATTACCCTCATAAATAAAGAAGGGGCTTCGCTTCTTGGACTCTCTGTCGATGTAGCAATCGGTAGAAACTGGTTTAATAATTTTCTTCCAGCAGATACAGTAGATGAAGTTAAAAAAGTTTTTGCTTCTGTTGTGAGTGGTGAAAAATCAATCATACTTCACTATACAAACAAGATTATAGATATTCATAAACAAGAGCACCTCATTGCATGGACTAACAACTATACAAGAGACATTCAGGGCAAGATAACAGGCCTTATTACTTCGGGTATAGATGTAACCAAAGAAGAAGCACTCTCAAAAGAACTTTTTGAACAAGAACACCTTTATAAATTAACTTTTGAAGAAGCAGATATTGGTATAGCTCATGCAACGCTAAAAGGAAAATGGCTGGATACAAATGAGTATATGACACAACTTTTAGGCTATGCAAAAAATGAGTTTCAACAAATGACAGTAGAACAGATAACGTACAAAGATGATCTGGATTCTGAAAATAAAATGCTCCAAGAGCTTCTAAAACAGGAAAAAGAGAGTTATCATATTGAAAAAAGATATATTCATAAAAATGGTTCTATTGTCTGGGCCTCTTTATCTGTCGTACTTTTAAGAGATGAAGAGAAGAAACCTCTTTATTT
>JALUWT010000120.1 GCA_027019325.1 Sulfurimonas sp. | reverse complement strand
ACAAGCATTTAAAGCAGCAGATTTTGATTTCTTAACTACTCTTTTACGCTCTTTACGAATCAATTGATTGATTGTAGGCATACAATTCCTTTACTTAATTTTTTCCAGTAGAATTTAATTCCAAAAATTTACAATAAATTTTAGAGAATTATAGACACGGAATAATACAGAAATTGTATTTAAAGTAAGCTTATTTTAAGAAGAAATTAAAGAAATGGGGTTTGTTTGTGCAGAAGTGTTGAGTAGAGCATGAAGGCTCTACTCTCAAAAGAAGTTAACGCTTAATCTTCTTGTTCGTCAAAAAGAACATCTTGATCTTTATAGATACCAGTTCCAACAGGAATAGTTCTACCGATAATAACATTCTCTTTTAAGTTCTCTAAATTATCAACTTTTGCTGATACTGCAGCTTCTGTCAATACTTTTGTTGTATCTTGGAATGATGCGGCAGAGATAATCGAGTCAGCAGATACTGCGGCACGTGTAATACCAACCAAGAATGGCTCAGCAATCGCAGGACGACCACCAAGACGCATGATTTTTTCATTCTCTTGTGCAAATTTAACTTTAGAAACCAAATCAGCCTCAATGAATTTTGTATCACCTGATTTTACAATTTTTACTTGACGTAACATCTGTGTAAAGATGACCTCAATATGTTTATCGGCAATATTAACCCCTTGAGAACGATACACTTGCTGTACTTCAGATACAAGGTAGTTATAGAGTGCCTTCACACCCATAATACGTAAAAGTTCATGAGAAGAGACAATACCAGTAGTAAGTCTTTCACCTGCGTGTACAAAGTCACCTATGCTTACAACTGGCTCATGAGATTTGTCTACAAAATACTCTTTAATGATACCGTTATCAGTATTGCTTACAATAATTCTTACTTTTCCACGAAGCGGTTTACCAAAACTCACAACACCATCAATCTCTGAGATAAGTGCAGTAGCTTTTGGACGACGCCCTTCAAAAAGTTCAGATACACGTGGAAGACCACCGGTAATATCTGATGATTTTTGTAATGCTTTTGGTGTTTTAGCAATAATGTCTGCTATTTTCACTTCCGCACCGTCAGCAATAAATACAGACGATTTAGGCTCTACTGTATAACGTAAAAGCTCACCATCTTCTGTCGCTAAAACGATAGTCGGTTTATACTCAGACGAGATGTGATCATTAATCATAAGACGTGTTTTACCAGTCAACTCATCAAGCTGCTCAGATGCTGTTGTTCCAACAATGATATCTTCATATTTTACAACACCGTTTGCTTCAGAGATGATTGGATTTGAGTATGGATCCCACTCAGCAATCACAACAGACTCATCAGATGACGGTTTTGCAATAAGTGTCTGACCATCAACTGCTTCATCATCATCTGTAACGATAACAGAACCACGAGCGATGTAGTGACGTACTGCTTCACGATTATTAGAGTCAATGATAGCGGCAAAAAGACCTTTTTCTACAACTTCATAACCTGATTTAAGCCCTTCAAATCTCTCTAAGTAATCCCCTTTAAGTAGGAAATACTTCACAGTTCCCTCTTCTTTAGCGTAGAGTTTCTGTGTAACAGGTGCGCCATTCTCAACTAAAAGCTCTGATGCATACGGAATACGTGATGGAATATTCCAACCATCTTTAATCGTCTCAACAATTGAGTCAAGTGCTTCAACTGTCTCGCCATTTGCATGAGGGAAATAATACTTTCCTTCAATCTGACCGCTTACCCCTGCAAGCTCATTTGGTTTAGCAATTTCATTTTTACGTAAAACATATTTAACAGTCTCTTTCTTAGAAGCAACGCTGATGATAACTTCATCATGAATAGTCTGAATTTCAACAGTTCCTGCAAACGGTGCTTTAATCTTAGGTTCAACAAGGAGTATACCCGCATTACGACGGTTTGCAACGATGTTTTTACCCTCTTTGTTCTTATATGTTTTAAGGTTATAGTAACGAATAAAACCTTCTTTTTGAGCAACAACTTGACGTTCCTGCGCAGTAGAACTTGCAGTTCCCCCAACGTGGAATGTACGAAGTGTAAGCTGTGTACCCGGCTCACCAATTGACTGTGCCGCAACAATACCAACAGCTTCACCTGCACGAACGATATATCCTGTTGCAAGGTTTACACCATAACAGAGTGCACAAACACCCTCTTTGCTTTTACAAGTTGTCGGTGTTCTAATATGTGCTGTTTTAATGCCAGCTTCTGAAATCACTTTTGCAGAGACTTCATCAAGCAAAGTTCCCTCAGCAAATAAAATCTCATTAGAAATCGGATCAATAACATCATCCGCAAGGACACGGCCGTTAAGTCTGTCTTCTAAAGACTCAATAAGTGTATTTTGATCTTGAATATCAGAGATTTCAATACCTTCATGTGTATGACAATCGTGCTCAACAATCTTCACATTTTGTGCAACATCAACAAGTTTACGTGTTAAATAACCCGCATTTGCAGTCTTCAGTGCTGTATCGGCAAGACCTTTACGTGCACCGTGTGTTGAAATGAAGTACTCAATAACGTTAAGACCCTCTTTAAAGTTAGAGATAATAGGTGTCTCAATAATATCACCAGATGGCTTTGCCATCAAACCACGCATACCTGCAAGCTGACGAATTTGTGCTGCAGAACCACGCGCACCGGAATCAGCCATCATATGAATCGAGTTAAAGCCATCTTTGTCTGTCTCAACAAGTGTCATCATCTCAGATGCCAAAGTATTGTTTGTATCTGTCCAAACATCAATAATTTTGTTGTAACGTTCCTGCTCTGTTAAAAGACCCGCTTCAAACTGCTTTTGAATCTCAATAACTCTCGCTTTACTCTCAGCAATTTTTGCAGGTTTCATATCTGGTACACGAATATCATCAGCAGAAATGGAAACACCTGCTTCTGTTGCTTGTTTAAAACCTAAATCTTTAAGTCTGTCAAGGAATGATGCAGTTACACCGATACCACCATGCTTTTGAACATAATCAACAACTTCATTAATCGCTCTTTTCTTCATTACTCTATTCCAAAGTTCTGCCGGAACAAAATCAGGAAGAACAGCTTTAATTAAAAGACGACCCGCAGTTGTATGGACAATACGTCCGTCAACACGTGTTCTTACTTTTGCATGAATATCAAGTGCGTCATGCTCTAAAGCGATACGAATCTCATCTACATTAGCAAAAAGTTTATTAGAACCTTTGACACCGTTTTTCTCTAAAGAGATATAGTAGATACCAAGAACCATATCCTGTGAAGGTGTAGCAATTGCTTTTCCTGATGCAGGAAGTAAAATATTCATAGATGCAAGCATTAGTACTTTACACTCAGCAATAGCAGCTGAAGATAAAGGTACGTGAACCGCCATCTGATCCCCATCAAAATCGGCATTAAAAGCCGCACAAACTAATGGATGAAGCTGAATAGCTTTGCCATCTATAAGTTTAGGGTGAAATGCTTGAATAGAAAGTTTATGAAGTGTCGGTGCACGGTTAAGCATAATCGGATACCCGTCAACAATCTCAGCAAGACATTCCCATACTTCATTTGTCTTCTCATCAATCATCTTCTTCGCAGCTTTCACTGTTGTTGCATAGCCTTTTTCTTCAAGTTTTGCAATCAAATGCGGCTTGAAAAGCTCTAACGCCATCTTCTTAGGAAGACCACACTCATCCATACGGAGTGATGGACCAACAACAATAACAGAACGTCCAGAGAAGTCAACACGCTTTCCAAGAAGATTCTGACGAAATCGTCCCTGCTTCCCTTTAATCACTTCACTTAAAGATTTAAGTGGACGCTTATTTGCGCCTTTAACTGCATTTGCACGGCGACCATTGTCAAAAAGTGCATCAACAGACTCTTGGAGCATACGTTTTTCATTTCTTACAATGATTTCCGGTGCTTCAAGTTCTACAAGACGCTTCAAACGCTGATTACGGTTGATAACACGACGGTACAGATCATTTACATCTGAAACAGCGAATTTTCCACCGTCAAGTGATACGAGTGGACGTAAATCTGGTGGAAGAACTGGAAGTACTGTCAGCATCATCCATGCAGGATTATTTCCAGAATTTAAAAATGACTCAATAACTTTAAGACGTTTATTAATAGTCTTCTTTTTTGCTTCAGATTTTGTCTCACCAATTGCTTCTTTAAGATTTGTGAAAAGATCAACAAGGTCAATAGAGTCAAGCAAGTCACGAATAACTTCCCCACCCATACGCGCTTTAAAGCCAAGTGCATCAAATCTTTGTACTAAAGTTCTGTACTGTTCTTCATTTAAAACATCATATTTAAGAACGGGAGTTTTTGCTTCAGCATCATAATATGCCTCGCCACCCTCTTCAACTATGTATGCTTCATAATAAAGTACACGTTCAAGATCTTTCATCTTAATACCAAGGAGTGTACCAATACGAGATGGCAGTGAGCTTACATACCAGATGTGTGCAACAGGTGTTACGAGTTCAATGTGTCCCATACGTGTACGGCGAACTTTTGTAGATGTTACTTCAACACCACATTTTTCACACACGACACCTTTGTAACGCATCTTTTTATATTTTCCACACAAACACTCATAATCACGTACCGGTCCAAAAATTTTCGCACAAAAAAGTCCGTCACGCTCTGGCTTGAGTGTACGGTAATTAATAGTCTCAGGCTTTTTAACTTCACCATGACTCCATGACATAACCTTTTCAGGAGATGCCAGGCGAAATTGCAGTTGTTTAATATCTTTTGGTCTACTATCTTCAGTTACTTCTACTGGTACTAATCTACTCATCGTCTTCTACCTCGTCCATAATATCTACATCAAGTGCTAACGCTTGAAGCTCTTTTGTTAATACAAACAGTGTTTCTGGAATTCCAGAAGCCGGTACTAATTCACCGCGTGTAAGTGCTTTGTATGCGCGGACACGTCCATCAACATCATCAGATTTGATTGTAAGCATCTCTTTAAGAACAGCTGATGCACCATATGCTTCAAGTGCCCAAACTTCCATCTCACCAAATCTCTGACCACCAAAGAGTGCTTTACCACCAACTGGTTGCTGTGTAACAAGTGAATATGGTCCAGTTGAACGTGCGTGAATTTTCTCATCAACCAGGTGATGTAGTTTCAGAATATACATGTAACCAACGTTGACACGTTCTTTTATCTTCTCACCAGTTTTACCGTCATACAGAACAACTTTTCCGTCTTCAGCCATTTTTGCAAGCTCATAGATTTTTGCAAACTCAGCAGCATTCACACCTTCAAAAATAGGTGTAGCAAACTTAACACCTTTTGCCCAGTCTCGCGCATAAATTAAGAATGTATCATCATCCATAGCACCAATTACTTTAGATGCCTGCATAAGACCTGCAATATCAGCAATCGAAATCATTTTTGCTCTAAGATTTTTAATAAAATCAGCCTGTTTCTCATCAAACTCTTTTTGAATTTGATGTCCAAGTTCACGTCCTGCCATACCAAGGTGCATCTCTAAGATCTGCCCGATATTCATACGAGACGGTACACCTAGAGGATTGAGACATACATCAACTGAACGTCCATCTTCCATATACGGCATATCAACTTCAGGAACGATGATAGAAACAATACCTTTATTTCCGTGACGTCCTGCCATTTTATCACCAACTTTAAGGTGACGTTTTGTAGCGATATAAATTTTTACATACTTCACAACACCATTTGGAAGGATGTCATCTTTTTCCAAGATAGAGAGTTTCTCTTCGTGTTCATCACGGAAAATTCTCTTTTGTTTTTGGAAATGGTTTTTCGTTTTTGTATATTCATCTTGAATCTCTTGTGAAAAAGATTTCACAATGGCATTCATAGCAAAACGGTTAACCTCTTTAAGGTCATCTCCATTGATGACTTCTCCGGCTTTATACTCAGTTTCACCGATTTTGATGTCAGCTTGTAAAGCCTCACGAGTAAGAAGTTTTGTTACACGTAACATCTCTTCTTTATCAATCATAATAAGTCTGTCATAGTGCTCACGCTCTAGGTAATCACGCTCTTCTTTTTCAAGTTCAAGAGCACGAGGATCTTTGTCATATCCTTTTTTCGTGAAGACTTTAATGTCAACAATGACACCTTCCATAGAGGGTGGGCAATAAAGTGATTTGTTTACAACATGACCGGCTTTTTCACCGAAAATCGCACGGAGTAGTCTCTCTTCAGGAGTAGGTTTTACCTCACCTTTTGGAGAAACTTTACCGACTAAAATCATACCGCCACTTACATGCGTACCTAGTTTAACGATTCCTGATTCATCTAAATGTGCCAACTCATCATCACGAACATTTGGAATATCACGTGTAATCTCTTCAACACCATGTTTAAGTTCACGAGCCTCTACTTCTTTTTCATAAACGTGTACAGAAGTGAAAGCATCTTGACGAATTAAACGCTTAGAGATAACAATCGCATCCTCAAAGTTATAACCATTCCATGGCATAAATGCAACCATCGCATTCACACCAAGCGCAAGCTCACCCTGATCCATATTTGGACCATCAGCAATGATTTGTCCTTTTGTAACTTCGTCACCAACATTTACAATCGGTTTTTGAGTAAAACATGTGTTTTGGTTCGTTCTTAAGTTCTTTTGTAATGGATAGTAGTCGATGAAAATCTCTCCATCTTCTTCACCCATGACGTAAATATGTTTTCCATCAACTTTTTCTATTTTACCTGCACGTTTTGCTTTTATACATTCCCATGCATCACGAGCCACAAGTTTCTCAACACCTGTTCCGACCATAGGTGCATTTGCACGAAGTAATGGCACAGCCTGACGCTGCATGTTTGATCCCATAAGGGCACGGTTGGCATCATCATGTTCCAAGAACGGAATAAGAGAAGCAGCAACACCAATTACCATTTGTGATGAAAGGTCTGCATATTCACAATCTTTAGGATCACGAAGATAAATCTCTCCATCTTGACGTACAGCAATCAACTCTTCAACAAACTGACCATTTTCATCAAGTTTATTGGAAGCTGCGGCAATCATCTTGCCCTCTTCCTGTGTAGCAGTGAGATAGATAATTTCATGTGTAACTACACCATCTTTCATCACTTTATATGGTGCTTCAATGAAACCATGCTCATTTACTTTTGCATACATTGCCAAAGTATTAATCAGACCGATGTTTTGACCCTCTGGAGTCTCAACAGGACAAATACGACCATAATGTGTCGGGTGAACGTCACGTACTTCAAATCCTGCACGCTCTTTTACAAGACCACCTTCACCAAGTGCTGAAAGACGACGTTTGTGCGTAACTTCAGAGAGAGGATTTGTTTGATCCATAAACTGAGAAAGTTGTCCGCCTGAAAAGAACTCCATAATGGTAGAAGTAATCATTTTTGAGTTAATCAAATCATGCGGCATAAGCTCATTCATAGGACCACTCATAGTAGAGAGTTTGTCACGAATCGCTTTTTGCATTTTGATAAGACCGTTATGTAACTCGTTTCCTAAAAGCTCACCAATAGAACGAATACGTCTGTTACCTAAGTGATCTCTGTCATCAATATGACCTTGACCATTTTTAACTTTAATAACGTATTTTACAGACTCGATGATATCTTCATGTGTAAGAACTGTTACATATTCAGGAACATTAAGGCTTAGTTTATGGTTCATCTTCATACGACCAACTTGTGTAAGGTCATATCTCTCTGGATCAAAAAAGAGCTGATTTACAAAAATTTTCGCCGCTTCTTTTGTTACAGGCTCACCAGGACGCATAACTTTATAGATACGAATCGCAGACAGATCATTCTCATCTTCAATCTCTTCAGTTTGTTTGAGAAGTTTAAGTGAATCTGCGTCAGCATTAAATGCATTGATAATTGAACTATCAACACCCTCTGCCAAATCATTTGCTATTTTAAACTCTGTTACACCAATCTCTGTCATCTTTTTAAGTTTTGACTCATCAATGTGTGTCATCGTATCAAAAAGAACTTCACCAGTTTCTGGATCAATAATAGGCTCAGCAAGATATCTCTCAAGAAGAACTTCTAGAGGGTACTGTACTTCAGCAAGTCCATCATCAACAAATTTTTGTGCTTTTTTCGTAGAGAGTCTTTTTCCTGTAGCAACAAGAGTTTTCCCCTCTTTGTCCATTAAATCATACGTTAAACGAGCGGCATAATCTTTTGGATTGAAATCCATCATAAATTGATTCTCTTCAATCTTAATAGTCTGGATTGGATAAAAAAGTTTTAAAATATCTTGTTTTGAGTAACCAAGAGCACGGAACATAATCGTTACAGGAACTTTACGACGCTTGTTGATTCTCATGTAAAGGATGTCTTTTGGATCATACTCAAAGTATAACCATGAACCACGGTCTGGAATGATTTGACCAGTATAGATCAGTTTGTTTCCTGCTGTAGTTGACTCTTCTTCTTTAAAAATTACACCAGGAGAACGGTGAAGTTGATTTACAACAACACGCTCAACACCATTAATGATGAAAGAAGTTCTGTCTGTCATAAGTGGAATATCACGAACAAAAATTGACTGCTCTTTGATATCTTTTACACCAAGTTTTTCTTTGGTGTTTTCATCTCTGTCCCAAAGGATAAGGCGTGTTTTCATTCTAAGGCTTACAGCATATGTAAGACCTCTCTCCATACACTCACGAACAGTATATTTAGGGTTCGTAACCTCAGAACCAATGTACTCAATAGTGAGTCTATTTTGTGCATCATGAATAGGAAATACTGATTGAAATACTTTTTCAATTCCACTTGCAGCTCTCTCTTTTTTATC
>JALUWT010000119.1 GCA_027019325.1 Sulfurimonas sp. | reverse complement strand
GGCAATTTATAGAGAGCTTTACTCTGCGTTAGATAACCTTCACCGTAGCTATGGCTACGCTGAAGAACATCTGTCTTGATTAAAACTCTCTATAAAATGCTGAGATATATTTAGGTTATGCAAGAAGTCTATTCAAACACTTTAGTCGTAAAGTAAAGAAGAAGAGTTTTTTTCAAGCATAAGCAGCCGGCAACTTTTTTCTAAAATAGCCAGTTGTTTTGCCATTTCATGCATATCTCTGCTATATGTATAAACACCATAACCGCGAATAACCATGATATTTGTCTTCTTGCTCTGAAAGTAGTATGCTATTTCACTGTTTGCTCTCTCATACCAATCATCAAACTGCTTGGGGTCAAAAATCTCGATTGAGCCGATCGCTTCATAGCCAAAATAATCTTTTGGTGTAATGATATTGTGCTCTAGCGAGTAGGCCGTTGTAAACTGCGGCATAGTAAAACAGATAAATTTTGCTTCAGAAATGTGAGAGTAGATACTATGGTGAATACTCGCGTCAATACTGGCTTGATTCCAACGGTAATCTTGTTTAAAGTAGAGCTCTATAAGAGAGTTGTTGTCAATAGCATCGAAAATAGCCTCTTTGGTGTTTATAATAAAACGGCTTGATTCTGTTTTTGCAGAGAGTGAACCATGGTAGATACCAAAAAAATCTTTTCTAAACATAGAGAGTGCCAGTGTTGAGAGCTGATCTTTAAGGTGCTGTTTGTTCATAAGATTATTTAAACCAACTTTTCATTTTATCTATAACCGAATCAAGAACACCTTCATGCGGTTTTGATTCAATTCCAAAAGAGTCCTGAAGTTTGTTTAAAAGTTCCAACTGCTCTTCATTCATCTTTTTAGGATACTGGATATCTACGATGGCAATCAAGTTGCCTTTTCCATGTCCATGAACATCTTCTATACCTTCGCCTCTGAAAGTATAGCGTTGTTTGTCTTTTGTTCCTACGTGGAGTTTGAGTTCCAGTTCACCTGTCAGTGATGGAATAGTTAATGTGTCGCCTTTGACAGCCTGCGTGAAAAATACCGGAATCTCAATATAAACATCATTGTCATTTCTAATGAAGTGTTTATCTGCTTTGACTTCAAAAGTGATGTAAAGATCACCTCTGTGACCACTTTTACCAATGTTTCCTTTGTCTGAAACACGCAAGCGGTTCCCACTGTCAATCCCTTTTGGAACAGAGATAGTGATTTTCTCTTTGACCTCTTCATAGCCTTTGCCATGACAAACATCACATTTTTCTTTTGCAGATGAACCAGTTCCATTACAGACAGGGCAGGTTTGAGAAAAAGTCATAAAACCCTGTTTCATATAGACTTGACCCTGTCCTTTACATTGTGAACAGGTGTCAAGTTTACCGTCTTTCGCACCTGTACCTTTACATGCTTTACAGGCTTTCTTGTATGTGTAATCAATCTCTTTTTCACATCCAAATATAGCTTCTTGAAAGCTGATATACATATCTACATTCATGTCAAGCGGGTACTTTTCCATATCTGCAGGATTTTGGCGTCTTCCCCCGCCACCTCCAAAACCACTGAACATCTCTTCAAAGATAGCGCCCAAATCATCAAATCCGCCAGACGAAGCTCTTCCTCCGCCCATACCTTGCAGTCCCTCTTTGCCATATCTGTCATAAACACTTCTCTGTTGGTCATCGCTGAGGCACTGGTGTGCTTCATTGGCAAGCTTGAACATATGTTCAGCTTCTTTATCTCCGGCATTTTTATCAGGATGATATTTTTTCGCCATTTTTCTATAAGCTTTTTTGATTGTCGCTTTGTCTGCGTCACGAGATACTTCTAAAATTTCATAATAGCTTAATTCTTCCATTAATAATTATCCTATAGTTCAAATTTTTTTGAAATTATACCTTATTTTATTTGATTTTTTGTCTGCTAAGGTATAATCCTAACTATGAAAATAGCAACTATTTCTCTTTTTATTATCATCTTTTTATTATCCTGCTCAAAAGAGCCGACTGTGAGCCTTCCAGAGTTTCCTCATACAAAGCTGACTCCTGGTATATTTACACAATTACCCAATTTTGATGAGGAAGATTTTGATGGAGTATTGGCACTTTTTAAAAAAAATTGTCAAACAAAAAAAGCATTTGAAATTTATGGAAATCTTTGTGATGAAGCAGAGAGTGTGAGCGATGCAAAAGCATTTATTGTAAATAATTTTAAACCGTATCGCATCCAAAATGCAAGTGAAAAAAATGAAGCTCTCTTGACAGGCTATTATGAAGCACAGATTCGTGCATCATATCAAAAATCTGAGCGTTACAGGTACCCGATTTACAATACTCCCAAAGATTTGGTGGTGGTTGATCTTGCAAAAATTTATCCGGAGTTAAAACAGTATAGACTTCGTGGTAGAATACAAGGCAATAAACTTGTACCTTATTATACACGAGAAGAAGCTTCTTATAATGATTTAAATGCCTCTGTTTTGTGCTACTGTGATTCTGCTATAGATAAATTTTTTCTTGAAGTGCAGGGATCTGGAATCGCAAAACTTGATGACAACAGTTCTATATATATAGGCTATGATAATCAAAATGGACAAAAGTACCGCTCTATAGGAAAATATCTTGTTGCACATAAGGAGTTGACGCTTAATGAAGTCTCCCTACAAAGTATTAAAAAATGGCTCTTAGAACATCCAGACAGAGCGGATGAAGTACTCAATTATAACAACTCAATGATCTTTTTTTCCAAAAGAGAACAGGGGGCAACAGGAGCATTAGGTGTAGAATTGAAACCAATGCGTTCGATTGCAGTTGATAAAAGATACATTTCACTTGGAAGTATGCTATACTTGCATGCAGATTTAAATAACACAAAAATAAACAAAATAGTATTTGCACAAGATACAGGCGGTGCAATAAAGGGAAGTGTGCGAGCTGATCTGTTTGTAGGCAGTGGTGATGAAGCGCTACAGCTTGCAGGTCACCTTAAAGCACCACTAAAGCTATGGTTGATTGTACCAAAAAAGAAAGAGCAGCAAGAGTAGATGAATAACTCATTAGAAAAATTTAACAGACTTGTCGATGCACTGCAGGAGCTACCGACAATTGGTAAAAAGTCTGCAACACGTCTTGCTTATTTTATGATTATGAATGACACTTATGCAGGTCTAAAGATATCTCACGCAATAGAAGATGCCATAGGAAGTCTGAAAAAATGTCGGGTTTGCGGTGGAATGAGTGAAGATGAACTCTGTCATATCTGCTGTGATGAGAGACGTGATGAAACGCTATTATGCATTGTTGAAAATGCCAAAGATATTCTTCTTTTAGAAGAAAATGGACTCTTTGACGGCAGGTATTTTGTTTTAGAATCTTTGGAAGAGTTGTCTGTTGCACATCTTGAAACAATTGTGAAAAATGGTATTGATGAAGTACTTTTTGCATTGACACCTTCGATTGCTAATGATGCAGTTATTCTCTACATCGAAGATAAATTAAGCACCCACAATGTGCATTTCTCAAAAATAGCACAGGGTGTCCCAACAGGAGTGAGTTTGGAAAATATTGATTTACTTTCATTGACAAGAGCATTGGAAGACAGGGTAAGGGTTTAGATGAAATTTTATATAATAGTACTATTGTTATCAACATACTTATATGCAGAGAGTGTACCGGTACGTAATACACCAGCAAATGTTGATGAGTCTAAAAGTCAAATAAAAATAGAAAATATTGCAAATGACAAATCAAAAGAGAATATGCAAAAATGGCTCAATGGTAATTTTGGACTTAAGCCATATCGTTCTAACTATATTTTGCCCTTTGGAATTGCAAATAGTAAATATGTCTCACATAAACCTACTGTATCTTATGATAACAAAGAAGCAGAGTTGCAGGTGAGTCTGAAACTCAAAGTGGCTGATAACCTTTTAGGTTTGCAAGAAAAGTATTATGTCTCTTATACACATCATGCTTTTTGGCAGATATATATTAACTCTTCACCCTTTAGAGAGAGTATCTATAATCCGGAAGCTTTTGTCATCTTCCCGATTAGCGACAGAACATCTGGTCTTAATATACGTTCATTAAAATTTGCAATTGCCCATCAGTCCAATGGTCAGCCAAATACTACAAATATTCCAATCTTTAATGGATACAACCTTTCTAAAAGCATCAATTATCTCTATACAACACTGACACTGCAACATGGGACACTATTAACAGATTTAACACTGCGGGCACCATATCTTGGTGCTGGAGATTTAACGGATAACCCCGATATTATGAAATATTTTGGCTATACAAAAGCAAAGTTTACTTATTTTTATAATAAAAATATGTTCAGCTTGATGGTACGTGGAAATATCAGTAGTTTAAAAGGAGCCGTGGAAGCAACATACTCTTACCCACTTCCTCATGATACCTATCTCTATATGAAGTTTTTCAGCGGCTACATGGAGTCATTGGTAGATTATAATAGAGAAGTGACGAAGTTTTCTATTGGTTTTAGCTTTTCACGATAAGATTAAAGCAGGAAACTTTTTTGCATATATTTTACAATATCTGCTTTGTTTAGGCGGTTTTTAGTAAAGAGTTTATTGGCTAAAACACCTTGTCCTAAAAGCATATCGGCTCCATCTTTAAACCTTATATCATGCTCTTTTGCAAGTGCTAAAAAGGGTGTCACTTTTCCATAAATAGCATCTGCTGCATAGTCTGTAGCTTGAAGAATATTGTCAATCATCTCTTTTGGGGCAGGGAGCTCTTCATCTTTAAGACCTGCGCTTGTAGTATTGACAACAAGTGTATAGCTGCTTATTCTGAAATCATTCCAGCTAAAAACTTTACAGCTTAGTTCTTTAAAAAATGCAAGACGACCTTCACTTCTGTTAAGTACGCTAACCTCTATACCATCTTCTAAAAATCTCGCAGCAAGGGCTTTTGCAGTACCGCCTGCTCCGAGTATAAGTACTTTTTTGATAGCTTTAAACTCTTCTATGGCAAACATAAAGCCGTCAGCATCGGTATTGTAACCGATGAGTTTGCCATTTTCTTCTATGATAGTGTTGACAACACCGACTTTATTTGCAAAGCCGCGAATTTCATCACAGGCAGCAAAAGCGGCTTCTTTATGGGGTACTGTAATGTTGGCACCGGAGAGTTTGAGCTTGAAAAATGTCTCACGCAACTGCGAGCCATCTTTGAGATGCACGCGTGTATAACAAGCTTTATAATGTGTATGTGTAAAGACAGAATTATGCATAAGTGGGCTGCGTGAGTGTGATACCGGATCACCAAAAATCGCAAAGAGCTGCATTTTTATTTGTCCAAATCTTCGAGGGAATGGATGAGTGCACCGAGCTTATTTTTTACTTCAAGATACTCGAGCTCTTTGACACTGTCTGCGACAATACCAGCACCGGCTTGCAGTACTACTTTGTCTTTTGTGACAAGTGCCGTACGGATAGTAATTGCCGAGTCCATATTGCCATCAAATCCGAAGTAGCCTATGCTACCGCTGTAAAAACCGCGTTTGAGCCCTTCATACTCAGCGATGAGCTCCATCGCTCTGATTTTAGGAGCACCTGTCATCGTTCCTGCTGTAAAGGTTGCCATAAACAAATCAAACATATCTTTGTCATCCCGAAGCTCAGCAACGACATCGGAGACAATATGCATAACATGTGAAAAACGCTCAATATGCATCATATCTTCTACCTGTACTGTTCCCGTTTTCGCAACACGTCCGACATCATTGCGCCCAAGGTCAATGAGCATGAGATGCTCTGCTAACTCTTTTGGATCGTCCAGCAGTTCACTCTCGAGCTCTTTATCACGCTCTTTTGTAGTGCCGCGTTTTCGTGTTCCGGCAATTGGTCGCAGAAGTACTTCTCCATCTGTGAGACGAACCATGACTTCTGGGGATGAGCCTACTATAGAAAAATTTTCATACTCCATCAAAAACATATAAGGTGAAGGATTCTTAGCCCGTAAAATACGATAAAAAGAGAAAGGATCCACTTTTATATGGCGTGTAAAGCGGTTTGTCATAAGAATCTGAAAGACATCGCCACTTTTTATCATCTCTTTTGATCTGTCTATCATCTCAAAAAATTTCTCTTTGGAGTGGGCATAAGTTCCTGCATCATTACCGATGTTATGGACTCTGTGTTTATAGGTATATGTGCCTTTAAGTTCAGATTCTATAGTCTCAAATTTATCCGCAAATGTCTCTAGTGTTGAGATAAGTGTAATTTTATGGTTGCGATGTGAATAGACTAGAACCAGTTTTGGAAGAATTAAGTCTAAGTCAGGTGTATAAAGCTCATCAACAAGAGTATCCATATGTGCATGCAGTTTTGGCTCAAAGACCTTGACCATATCATAACCGATAAAGCCGATAAAACCGTCAACATAGCCGACACCAAGATCTTTAGTCGCCTCTTTGTAAATAGTTGTATCTATTTTCTTGTAATACTCTTTTAAAAAAGTAAAAGGATTTTCATCTTTTGTATGTTTTTTGCCCTGCGCATCTGTATAGACGGTTGTATCATCAATATATTGTAGCCTCTCACGAGCACCTATGCAGATAAAAGAGTAGTTACCTTCGCTTCCTCCGGCACTCTCAAAAAGGTAAGATATCTCCTCTGAGAACATCTCCCTGATTTTTGAATAAACGGCTATCGGCGCTAACTGGTCGAGCGTAAATTGTTTTGAATGTATCATAGTTTAACTAGAAATGACCCCGGCTCAACTTTTGCACGAAGAACTCTTTTTGCATTGTTTGCTTCTTTTCGTGTTTTAAAAGGACCTACTAGAACCTTATTGAGTGTTCCAACTTTATGGAACTTATAGTTAAAGCCTAGATTTTTAATAGAGCCAAGGAATTTTTTATTTGGTTTATACTTTGAAAATGAGCCTACTTGAATATAGTATTTTATAGATGTTGTTGCTGTTTGTGCAACAGATGCTCTCTTTGGCACAGGTTTTGACACTTTCTTGACACTTTTTTTTCTAACAACAGGAGCTGATTTAACAAGAGCGATTTTCTTTTCTGCTGCACTCTCTTGTTTTAGTTTTTGTGCAATTTTATCTAGATCTGCATCAGAAGAGCTGTCATCCTGCATCACTTTTACTTCTTCAAAAAGAGGTTCATTGTTTGTAGTCTCTTGTACTGCTTCTTTTTGTGGTTTTGGTGGTAAAACAGCTTGTGGCAGGTTGTCAGTTGATCCTGAATTCATTGAATTCATCAGCATAACAACGACAATTAAAACTACACCTAATGTTGCAACGGCCAATATGATTTTTTTATTGGACCCAGAAGCATTTCCTTTGTTGAGTACGATATCACTAAGTTCGTTTTTATCATCCATAATCTTACCTTGAATTTTATTTTTTTATAAAGTTTCTTGTTATTATAATAGCGAAAAACTATTTAAGTATCAAGTATATGTTTCACTTCGCAGTCGGTGCTTTGCACAACGACTTGCTTTCTCACATATGTTTCGACCAAGAAGCACCACGCTCTTTGGCATAAACATCATACGGCAGTACAAGAATGTTATACTCATCTGGCATATCATTGTTTGGAAACATTCTCCACTGCTTTGGCTGTTTTGCAGCAAGCTTCATACTAATCATCTTGCCGAGCTGAATAGCTTCTTGAACAGTTGTATGCCCTTTATGAATGTAAACATGCAGATGGCCCTCTGTCTTTGTTCTATAGGCTGTGAAGTTTATATAGCCTTCCTCACGCAGCAAGAGTTGTGTTTTGTGATAAAATCTTTCAGGATCTCTTCCATTATAATCAATAACAATATTTTCAACAATGTTGTTTCTATTTGCTAAAGAATGTGCAACAGTAATCTCACCTTTGATATGCTGGTTGATAATTGATTGTGTAAGCGGCGCATTTACTTTTTCAAACTTGTTGTAAAAAGTACGCCCCTTAAATGAGATTTTATCCACTACAGAATCACGTTTAATCCAATAGTGGTCACTAACCATTTTGATGAGTTTTAAATCCATTGCAGTCATTCATAAACCCTTAATATGTGGGTTGATTGTAGATTACAAAGTTTTGTGCTAACTCTTTTAACTCTTCTTTTATTTTTGCTTGAAGCTCTGTGTTGTTTATGTCATCTAAAACATCAGCCATTTTGTTGGCGATGAGTTCGAACTCTTTTTCTTTCATTCCACGTGAAGTAAGTGCAGGAGAACCAACACGAATACCTGAAGTTACAAAAGGACTTCTTGTCTCACCCGGAACTGTGTTTTTGTTAATTGTAATACCTGCATTTCCAAGTGCTGCATCAGCATCTTTTCCAGAGATTTCACGACCGACGAAGCTGACAAGAACAAGGTGGTTGTCAGTGCCGCCTGAAACGACATCATACCCGCGCTTCATCAAAACATCCGCAAGAACTGCTGCATTTTTCTTTACCTGCTTTGCATACTCTTTCCATTCAGATGAGAGGTTATGTTTAAAACCTACTGCTTTTGCAGCGATAACATGCACAAGTGGTCCACCTTGAAGGGCAGGGAAGATTGCAGAGTTGATTTTCTTTGCGATATCTTCATCATCGGTCATAATCATACCACCGCGAGGCCCTGCAAGTGTTTTGTGTGTTGTCGTTGTAACGACATGTGCATGAGGAAATGGACTAGGGTGCTCATCAGCTGCTACCAGACCTGCAATGTGCGCGATGTCGGCAAATAAAATTGCACCTACTTCATCAGCAATTTCGCGGAATTTTGCAAAATCAATCTCACGTGCGTATGCTGAAGCACCACAAACGATGATTTTAGGCTGTACGATTTTAGCGATGTCTAAAACTCTCTCATAATTGATGCGACCATCAAGCTCAACACC
>JALUWT010000118.1 GCA_027019325.1 Sulfurimonas sp. | reverse complement strand
TGTTTGATATTTAATTTGCCTTTATTTGCTTTTGCATTTTTAAAGATATGATAATCCGCCGTTAAATTAGATAATTTTTGCTGTGCTCTTTGTGATATAACTCTATATTGCCACAAATCATCTAATTTTTTCCCTATGTTTTTGTTTTCTTTAAGCTCTGCTCTTGTCTCTTTTATCATACCTTTAAATTTTTTTTCTGCTGCTTTATTTACTTTTAAATTATCTTGTAGTTTTTGTGGAAACTGGTGTGATAATCTAACATGTTTATTTGAGAGTTGATTGAATTTTGATAGGGATTTTGCAGTGTATCCTACTGCTTTAGCTGTTCCAAGCGTCGCATATTTTGCAAGGTTGTAACCTGCTTTAACGGCTCCTGCCCCTGCTTTTGCTATGTCTTTGCCGTGCACTCCTAAAACTGATCCCATACTTCCGCCTATTAGTGTTCCAGCTGCTAAGCCTATGAATGGTGCAAGTCCGCCTGTTGCAATTGTTGCCAAGCCTCCTGTAAGTATGCCTGCTTTTGTTAACATTCCTACCGCTAAAGCACCTTTTGCAAAGCCTGCAGCTCCTCCTGCAACTGCACCTAATGCACCTGCACTTGATGTAGAATAATCTTGAGAATGATGATAATTGGATGGATAGAGATTTTGATTTCTATACCAGTCTGCCGGCACTGAAAACATAGATGATAAATTCCCTCCCTCAGCTCCTAACATACTACCTCCGCTTACCATGCTGCCTTGATTGTTATGATTATATGGTACACTAGTCATTTTTAAACTCCCTAATCACTACTGTTTTGCTCTGCAACTATGGTAGTTTGTTGCTCTCTTAATTGATTGAAATAATTTAAAGCTTTTTGATTCCAAGAGTCGCCGCTTGTAAGTGCAATTCCATATCCTGCATTTAAAAGCCATAAAACAATCGCTATAAGTGTAACTTTAATGCTTACTCTCCACCAGTAGCCGATTATTTGTCCGACTGATGGTTTTTGCTCCTGGTATGGGTATGGCTGCTGCATACCCTGTTGATAATAATGATTTAGATCGAAATGTTGCATCTCTTACTCCTTGCTGTTAGTTTGGAATTTGGATAGATCTGTAGAAAGATTTTCTACAAAATTTATAAGCTTTTCCGGGATGGTTTTTCCATGAGCCGAATATATCTCAAGCCCTACAAATCCAAGGAAGAATATTAAAATTATCTTGAATAAGATTCCACTCTTTTTCTTTTTTTGTTGTGTTTGTTGCTGCATTGGCTGGTTGTATCCAAACATACTGCCTTGATTTTGTTGATAAGGGGGTATCATGCTGCCTCCACTTATCATACTTCCCTGATTGTAGTTATTGTAGTTTTGGTTTGGACCGCTTGTCATATTGCCGCTTCCACACATGCTTCCGCTACCGCACATACTACCTCCGCTTACCATGCTATCGTGTTCAGTTGACATTTTCCGCCTCCTCATCTTCTTCGTTTGCAAAAACTATCTCTTGCCCTATCT
>JALUWT010000117.1 GCA_027019325.1 Sulfurimonas sp. | reverse complement strand
AATAGGAGTGTTAGGGTTGATAGCCACAGGTACTAATACTCTTTGATCCTCTGTATCTAAATAACTTACTAAAATATCTGAAGGTGTATTTTTATTCAGAGCTACTCTAACTCTAACGTCGCATTGAGAATCATTCGATAAATCATAAAGAGTATCTATTAAAGTATGTTTGTTTGCTGCTACAGCCATTCTTACATAGTAAGATCTATCTTTAGATAAATCATGAAGAACACTTTCAGGTGTATTCTCATTCCATGCTACTAATTCTCGGACTCCAGCTCTTCTATCATTCGCCAATTCAGATAATATATCTTCCTGGGTAGCATTTCTTGCTGCTGTTTCTCTGTCATTAATATCTTCGCTATACATTAAATTTTCGATTTTTTCTCTTGTCATTTTTCTATCCTCTCTTTTTTACTTTTGATAATTTATTAATCACTTTTGTGACACCTTTATGTAAAACCATTTTCTCAAGTCAAAAAGACTTGATAGAATCTTCTTGAGAAAGAAGACTCTACAAATCTTTATGCTTTTCATATCTTCGCCTTTAAAAATTTGTATGTATTGTTATAAGGGTCTAAAATTTTTTCTACACTAAAAATGCAAAAAATAAAAAAATTTATAAATTCTTTTTCTAATTTAAGATTTTTTTAAGATATGAAAGGTTGATTAAATTTTACAGACTGTTTTTGGAATAGCTTTCATTGTGTTACAAGCGTCAAAACTCGCAATTTGTATTAAGTCTTCTTGCTCGCAATCTTCTGTGTCTTCTGTGAAATCTAAATCTTTATCATAGATTTCTACCTCAAAGCCGTCTCCGCAAGTTTTTACATTAACTTGATACTTTCCTTCAATTTCGTAAGATCTCTCTTCTACGTCGTTGCTAGATAATAATTTATAAGCTTCGTCACTCGCTTTTTGCATTAAAGTTGAATGCAATGCTTTAAATTCTAAAGCTTTATCTGTCGCTGTTTTGCCATTGACAAACATAAAGCTGCTCAAGATTGCTATTAAAGCTACTACTGTAAGTGTTTCAAATAATGTGTATCCTTTTCTCATTTTTCTGTCCTCCTTATTTTTATAGTTTTTAAAAAGCCCAACAAAGGCTTTTACTTAATAATCTGCACTAAAAGCATATTTAGTTTCTTCTGGATTGCCATATAATCTTTCCTCTCTTTCTCTCTCAAAATATTCTTCTTCAGATTCTAATTTTGTGCCATATGCTTTTATCTCTAATGTTTCAATTCTCTTATTTCTTAGGTTTTCAAAAAATAAAAGGTCTTCTATATTTATATAATCATAATCCTCTATATTCTTTCTCTCCTCTTCAACCTTTTTTAAATAATCCAACTCTCTTTTTGCTTCTTCAATCTCTTTTATTTCAAAAAGAATCTCTTCCTTATAATTTAAAACAGCTTGTCTTGCTAAGCTTAAATTGTCTCCAATTTTGTCGCTTAAAATAATTGTTGAAAAACTATCTGTATAAACTAAGATTTCGCCAT
>JALUWT010000116.1 GCA_027019325.1 Sulfurimonas sp. | reverse complement strand
ATCCGGCCACTTTATGATAAAATACTATTACAGAAAATATCTTCTTAGAGGGTGGCCGGATGTCTCCGCGATTGGTGGCCCGTTAGACCGTCATACGCATTATGATTTTTGAAAGTTCAAATCGTTTGGTATACGCTAAATCATAACTATTAAGTACTGTGCTAAATGGCACTGGATAGTCTGTACCAAATAATAGTTTTTCATGAACATCATACTGCTGACTTAAGTGTCTTAAAACTTTTGCCCTTACTGGAGTTAATATTGCAGATATGTCAGCATAAAGATTATCATGCTTATTCAACATTTCCAATAAAGTAAAATATTCTTCATTGAAATTTTTTGGATTTTTTGAGAGGGCTTTAAATATTTTTAATGGTTCATAACTAAGTGCCATGTGTGCTGCAATAACATTAACACCTACTTCTAGTGGATGGTCAAGCATCTCAATTTTTTCACACTCTTTTATAGAATGTATACTACTCTCACTACCGATATGTACAATTAATGGAAGTTTTTTCTCTTTTAACTTTTCAAAATAAGCTCTGTATTTTTCATCTCTAGTGTCAACTCCCCAATAGTTTTGTAGGAACTTTGCCCCTTTAAAACCAAGCTCACTATACTTGTCAATCAAATCTAATGCATCTGGACGCATAGGATTTATAGAGAAAAAAGGGATTATTACATCACTATTTTGCTCATAAAGCTTTAAAAGATCTTCATTAGATGCACAAACTGTTATATCCTTATGTAGCTCTTTCCCTGTGTTATCAACCCTAGCATCAATACCAAAGAGTACAGTTTTACTTAGGTATTTAGAATCTCTTACATTATTTACTAAAGCATCTGTATAAGCTTTATATGGATTAGCTATAAGTTCTTTTGGCTCTACTCCCATCTTTTTTCCAAAAAACTTTATGGCTATTTTGTCATAAAAACGATTGAATTGCACTTCACTATTAAGTAAGTGCATGTGAATATCTACTGTTTGCATAACTAGCTCCTGTTTTCTTGGTATAACTTGAGAGTTTGCATATTAAAAAGGTATGGTTTTAAAATTAATGTTGTATCAAATAACGCCTTTACTGCATCATTTTTATTTTTTTTATCCTTTAGAAATGTTTTAGCAAATGAAACTTCAAACGCTGCCATTTGCTTAGCATGTTCTACATATTCAAGGAGCACTTCTCTTTGTACTCCTACGGCTTCGAGGTTTAAGATCAATACTAGTATTTCCTCTTCTCTAGCTGTAAAAAGAGTAGCTCTTTTAAATAAAAGTCCATCTGCTACATAATCCTCTAGTTTTTTAGAGTTAATATTATATTTTTTACAAAGATCTTCTGATGTAAATGTTTTCTGATTTTTAGAACCCATAATTGCATCTAGTGTGTTTAGTACACTTTCAAAGCCACCATCTAAATTAAATGTACCATCATTAACTAGCTCTTTAAGTTCATTTATAGAACAATTAAAATTATTTTGTAAATATTTTATAAATTTTATTGTTTCGATACTACTTTCATCATAAAGATGAAGGTTCGGTTTTGGTTTTTCTGGTTGAGCCAAAAGCCCTTCTTTTACATAATAAAGTATTGTTGATTTGCTTGTTTGTGTTAATTCAATGAGTTCTTTCATCTTAATAGACAACATATCTCCTTTGTAGATAAAATGAAAGTATACAACAATAATATGTAAAGTGTCAAGTGGCACTCTGCACTTTTATTCGATTGTGATGCTTACAGATAATTAAAACTGAAAAGATTTAAGTGTAGTTTTTAGCAGTAGATATGAAGTAAACTTATAAAGTCAGTATATCGCTATACTCTTGTACTTCGAAAATTTTGCTTTTTGTAATTTATTTAATCACACTTTATGCTAAGCTTGAAAATGATGGAAAAAGATCAAAAAAATCTATAATGAGATACTAAAATATCTTTATAATACAAAAATTCTTACATTCTTTTTAAAACTCTTGACTTTTTATTACGGAATTTTGGTTAAAATACATCTATTAATATAAAAAGAGTTTTCTTATGAGTAAAAAATTAACTATATCTTCGATTAAAAAAACTAAAGGGGTAAAACCTTTGGTGATGATAACGGCTTATGACGCGCTTTTTGCCAAGTTGTTTGAAGAGAGTGCTGATATGATTTTGGTTGGAGACAGTTTAAATATGAGCTTTGCCGGAAAAAGTGACACGCTTTCTGCAACTTTGCAGCAGATGATTTATCATACAAATGCTGTATGTGAGGGTGCTCCAAATAGTTTCGTTATCTGTGATATGCCTTTTGGAACCTATACGACAGAAGAAAAAGCACTTGAGAATGCTATAAAAGTTTTTCAAGAGACCGCCGCTGATTGTGTAAAAATTGAAGGCGGTAGAGATAAAGCTGCGATTATCCAATACTTAACAGACAATGGTATTGCAGTGTGCGGACATATTGGCTTGCTTCCTCAATCTGTGAGAAGTGAAGGCGGGTATAAGGTTAAAGGTAAATCCAAAGAGGAAAAAGAAGCTCTTATTGCTGATGCAAAAGCTGTTGCATCAGCAGGTGCTTTTTGTATGGTCATTGAAGGAACAAAAGCGGATGTTGCCAAAACAGTAGCAGAGGCTGTTTCAATCCCGGTAATAGGAATTGGAGCAGGAAATGAAGTGGATGGACAGGTACTTGTCTTTTCAGATATGCTGGGGCTGTTCGAAGCGTTCACACCGAAGTTTGTCAAAAAATACATAGATGGAGCAACGCTTGTTAAAAATGCTGTAGCTTCTTATGCTAAAGAAGTTGAGTCCAGAGCATTTCCTTCTGAAGAACATACGTATTAATGGGTGATTTGTCGATGGATAGAATGGTTGATATTGAAACTTTTTCATTAGAAGATGCCAGCAATGAGCAGACGCTGCGTCCGGATGCTTGGAGTGAATACATAGGGCAGGAGCAGATTAAAAAAAATCTTTCTGTTTTTATTGAAGCGAGTAAAAAAAGAGATGAGGCGCTTGACCATGTGCTGTTTTATGGACCTCCCGGACTAGGAAAGACAACATTAGCACTCATAATTGCCAATGAGATGAATTCCAATATCAAAGTGACAGCAGCGCCAATGATAGAAAAAAGTGGCGATTTGGCAGCGATTTTGACAAATTTGGAAGAGGGTGATATTCTTTTTATTGATGAGATACACAGACTCTCCCCTGCAGTTGAGGAGATACTCTACTCCTCCATGGAAGATTACCGCATTGACATCATCATAGGAAGTGGACCGGCTGCCCAAACGGTCAAGATTGATCTGCCGCGTTTTACACTTATAGGTGCGACAACACGAGCTGGAATGCTTTCCAATCCCTTGCGTGACAGATTTGGTATGAGTTTTCGTATGAATTTTTATTCGCATGAAGAACTTGCACGTATTATTATGCAGGCATCTGAAAAGCTCGAGCGCAAGATAGTAGAGGAGGCTGCTGCTGAGATTGCAAAAAGAAGCAGAGGAACACCTCGTATAGCACTGCGTCTTTTGCGTCGTGTACGTGATTTTGCAGAGGTGGCAGATGAATTGCACATCAATCATAACAGAACACAGTATGCACTTGATGAATTAGGGATTAATTCACATGGTTTTGATGAAATGGACCTGCGCCTTTTAAAACTGCTTGCAAGCTTAAATGGTCGTCCAATGGGACTAAGTACCATAGCTGCAGCACTGAGTGAAGATGAAGGTACCGTGGAAGATGTGCTAGAGCCTTATTTGATTGCAAACGGCTACTTGGAGCGAACGGCAAAAGGGCGCAAGGCGACGCGTGCAACCTATGATGTTTTAAATATGAAATGCGTAAATCCAGACGGGACTCTTTTTTAATGAAGCCGCAATATTTTATCGCCATATTGTTTGCAACGTCGCTCTACTGGATGTATCTGCTTTATACTCCATTTTTGATGGTCATTACAATTGCTGCACTTTTAGCAGTTTCAACTTCAACAATTCAAGACTATTTTGAAAAAAAGTTCCACTCAAAACTTGCAGCAGCTTTTACATCAAGTCTTCTGCTTGCACTACTTTTCTTCGCACCACTTGGATATTTTTTAGGCAATCTTACTATTTGGCTGAATCATTTAGAACCCGATACCCTACAAAAAGTTGAGCTCTATATTAACGGCTTTATAAGCAATCCGCCGAAGTATCTACTTTTTTTAAAGGGTTATCTCAAAGATTCCCTTTCTGATATCAATATAAACACAATAACAGCATATGCTCTGAGTATAGCAGGTAAAATAGGTGCCTTTAGTGCCGGTTTTTTGAAAAATGCTTTTTTGGTTATCGTTTTTTATTTTTTCGCTCTCTATAACGGAAAGATAATCGTCGATTTTTTAAAACGTGTTTTACAGATGACAGTAGAGGAGAGCACACTTCTTGCACGTGAGCTTTCAGCTGTTATGAGTGTTGTTTTTTACTCTATTATCACAACGGCAATGTTAGAGGGCGCGCTTTTTGGTATTGTCATCTCATTTATGGGGTATAACGGATTGCTTTTTGGCATCATGTATGGTTTTGCCTCTTTTATTCCTGTCATTGGAGGGGTGTTGATGTGGTTGCCATTTATGATTTATGAATTTGCCATCGGTAATTCAGGCAGTGCTGTTTTCATTGCGCTGTACTCCATTGTCGTCATCTCAATAGGGGCAGATACTTTTGTTAAACCGCTAATTATTAAATGGATTAACAAAAAACTGCTTAACGATGACGATACAAAGATGAATGAGTTGTTGATTTTCTTTGCAATTATCGCGGGATTGACAACTTTTGGTTTTTGGGGAATGATTCTTGGTCCTGCAATTACAGCCTTTTTCTTAACAATTTTAAAACTTTTTGAAGCGCAGACACGGGAGTGCGAAGCGAAAAACCGAGAAGCTTAGTTTTTATAGATTTCCGGTTTATCGTTTTTCCAACGTTTATGCAGCCAAAACCAAAATTTTGGTTCGTTCGTGATGAGTTTTGTGAGCCAGTCAGCCTGGAGTTGTGTCGCTTTTAAAATGTCAGCTTTCTCATCCTCTGTTTTTTCAACAGGAATCTCCTCATGTACTATCAGTTCATAATGCTCTTCATCATCAGTGCGGATACTCACAGGAACAATGGCTGCTCCAAATTTTCTTGCAAGATAGGCAGGAGAAGATGTCTGACGCAGAGGTTTTCCCATAAAGTTTATCATAATGCCCTCACGAGGATTAATGTTGGTATCTATTAAAATTCCACTTGCTTTATGCTGTTTAATTAACTTTATAAGCGGTTTAATGACATTGGTTTTTTCTAGATTAGTATTGCCAAAATGGCTTCTTGCATCCAAGAGCCACTCTTCATACTCCTGATTTTTCATCTTTTTATAGACGGCTGCGACCGGTTCTAGAAAATATCCAAGACTGATACCTCCAAGTTCCCAAGAACAGTAGTGTGAAGCGACATAG
The DNA here is from genome assembly GCA_027019325.1 of Sulfurimonas sp. Lineage (GTDB taxonomy): Bacteria > Campylobacterota > Campylobacteria > Campylobacterales > Sulfurimonadaceae > Sulfurimonas. The sequence continues at coordinate 3,553 of JALUWT010000116.1, read as the reverse complement.
ATAATGGCTCGGTTTTCCTGATGTATTTTCTCAATGATTTCTCTGTTCTTGACACTTACTTTTTTTTCTAGCTGCCAAGGGCTCATATGGCGGATTTCCATAAGATGTAAAAAGTTATACATAAGGTTTTTAAAGCTGTATTTGGTAATTTTTTTTATCTCTTGCTCGCTCATACTGTTGTCAAATGCATAGTTGAGGTTTGCGCGTACGACATTTCGGTATTTTTTTGAAGCTATATAGCCAACAAAGCCCAAGAGCGTAAAAAAAGATTTTCGCATGCCGCTTGGCAGTGCCATAAGGATTTTTTCTAAAATTAGTAATGATTTATAGCCCATTTCGCAGTAGTTCCTTGGCTTTTTGTGTGACTTCCTGATGAGGAATTTCCTCTATTGAAAAGTCATTTTTATTGATTTTTAAGAGATTGACTGCAGAGGGAGATTTGATGCCGATGTTCTTTGGTGTCTCTCCTGTCATCCTTGTCGTAGTAGGCCCTAAAAGTGTGATGGAGGGAATGTTTTGTGCCCAGGCGATATGTGTCGGACCGGTATCATTACCGATGAGAAGATCCATATGAGAGATAAAGGAGACGAGTTCATCTAAAGAGAGTTTTGGAGCAAGTGTAGCATACTCTGAATGTTCACATATCCATTTGGCATCTTCTAGCTCTTTTTCGTTTCCCCAGATGATATAGCACTGCTCCTGCAGGGCAGTACAGATTTTGACAACTGCTTCTTTTGGGTATATTTTTGATGGCCAGGAAGCACCTATTACAAAAGCTAAATTTTTACTGTCACTTCGAAGCTCAAAATCTTTTGTTATCTTAAAGAGAGGCTCTTTTTTTTGAATCATTGCTTCATTTATTTCTATATCGAGTGCATCTGAAATGATCTTGGCGTTGCGTGAGACTACATTTGCTTCATAGGCAATGTCTGTTGTCGTATGGTATAAAAGAGCAGCCAGTGATTCTCTTGTTGATTTTTTGTCAAAGCCGTGTGTCGCCTTGCCAAGAATTCGTGCAACAATGGCGGACTTAATCAAGCCCTGCATATCTATGATGATGTCAAAATCAGCGATATTTTTAAGCTTTTTATACTCTTCTTTAAGTAGTTTGAAGCTTTTTTCTTTTTTCAATTTTTTGAGATTGACTCTGTGGATATTGTCTAAATATTTTGCATTTTGCAAGATGCCTGCAAAAGCATCTTCAACTATCCATGTAACAGTTGCGTGGGGATAGTTCTGTTTAATGTATTGCAGGACAACAGCACTGTTTATGATGTCGCCAAGTGCGGAGAGTCTGACAATTGCAATCTTTTTAATATCTTTATTCATTAATGACATTATAGTGAATCTTTGATATAATTCAAACATTAATAATAAGGATGAGGATATGGTTCCATTAGATATTCAGCGTTTTTCTGAAGGGCGTACCAAAGCAAGAGCATATTTCTGTTATCTGTTTTCTAAAAATATTCCTAACAGACTTCCGTCAATCACGCGTGAAATGATTATGCCTCGTCTTTTAAAGATAAAGTCAGAGCTGGAGAACTGTGAGGGTGTTTACCTTCTTGATGAAAAGGGTGTTCAAGTAAGTCCGACTTTCGTGAAGCAACAACAGATCGATGATGATGTAGGACGAATTCGTGCAGACAGAGCTTACTATTACCGTGCTGTACGTGAGGAACGATGTACCATTACCGACCCCTATCCTTCACTGATTACAGGTGATTTGACAGTAACGGCGTCAGCACCTATTTTTAATGAACAGGATGAACTGAAGTATGTAGCCTGCTTAGATATGCCGCTCAATGAAGTTTTAAAAATAGCGCATCCAACATCACTCGACACAATTTTTGGACAATTTTTCAAGTATGCTTATGCTGCTTTTGCTTTTGCCCTTGTTGCGGTGGCACTTTTGCTGTTCTTTAAAGGCATACAGAGTTTTTTTGTTTATGAGATTTCAGTCTCAAAATTTAAAATTAAAGATGTTTTTGAGGCGACGATTCTTTTAACCTTGGCACTGGCCATATTTGACCTGGCAAAAACGCTTATAGAAGAAGAGATACTTGGGCGGCATAAAGAGCATAGTATCTCGGGACCGCATAAAACGATGGTACGATTTTTGGGCTCCATCATCATAGCCCTCTCCATTGAGGCTTTGATGCTGGTATTTAAATTTGCCATTATAGATCCTAGTGAACTGATTTACGCGATGTATATCGTCATGGGTGTTGCGATGCTTTTAATAAGTTTGGCAGTGTATATAAAATTTACAAAATTAAAGATTGATGAATAATGATAGGAATAATTGACTATAACATGGGAAACTTGGCATCTGTACAAAATGCATTTGCGAAATTGGGTAGTGAGACTGTAGTAGAGAGTAATCCGCAAAATTTTGCAAAGTATGACAAACTGATTCTTCCGGGTGTCGGCGCGTTTGGAGATGCGATGCAACACTTGCGTGAGAGGGAGATGATTGAGGCAATTAAGGCTTTTGGTGTTTCAGGAAAACCGATGCTTGGTATCTGCCTTGGAATGCAGCTGCTTTTTGAAAGCTCAGAGGAGTTTGGCTCTCACGCAGGGCTTGGGCTTATCAAAGGGAGCGTAATACATTTTGACAGTTCAAAATTTGAAGAGAAGTTAAAAGTACCGCATATGGGTTGGAATAGAATGTTTACAAAAGAGCACCCTCTTTTTAAAGGGCTTGATGATGAGCATTATCTCTATTTTGTTCATACTTATCATGTGCACTGTGCTGATGAAGGAGATATTATAGGTGAAACTTATTACGGCTATAAATTTACTTCTGCTGTCGCACATGGAAACATTATGGGCATACAGCCACACCCTGAAAAAAGCCATAAAAATGGGCTTAAAATATTACAAAATTTTATTAATATTTAGGATTTAAAATGAAAAAGCACTTTATAAGAGAAATAAAAATACAACGGTATAAATCTTTACAAAATTTTCAAGCAGATGGTTTTGCTCGTATTAATCTTATAGGTGGAAAAAATAATGTAGGAAAAACTGCTTTTATGGAGGCACTTTATCTTATTTCTAATTTACAAGATTTTTATCAAAAGGAAAATGAAGATTTAGAGAGAGAAAAATTATACTTTGAAATAATTAGGAGTTTTTTTTCTCTACAAATAAATAGATATGGTGTTGATTTTTTACTTTCTTGGATAGCAGATACTGTTAGCCTAAATAGTTTTTCAAATTTCGAGATAGAGATTCCAAAGAAATATAAACTACTCGTTGAAGACAATATAGTTTCTCCAAATAGGTTTCAAAAACATAATTATTGGAATGATGGTTCTTTTGAAATTTATAAGTATGAAAAAAATAGATATTTTTATAAACTGAAAGAGAAAAAAAATGCTATGCCTGAGGTTGGTTTTTATAGGTTTGTGACAATGTGTAGCAACAATCAGACAAATATTAGAAAACTTTTGAGTAAGATAAAAAAAGATGATAAAAATGATGAGTTAAATGGCTATCTTTCTAAGTTATTTAATATTAGTAAAATTGATATGACTGATGAAGATAT
>JALUWT010000115.1 GCA_027019325.1 Sulfurimonas sp. | reverse complement strand
GGTATCATCTGGTTTTACAACCTGTCGTTAAAAAAGACAAAAGTCCTCATGGAAGAAAGCAAACCTAAAAAACGTACCTACAAGAAACGTAAAAGCACTAAGGCTACTACGAACGAGACTAAAGAGAGTTAGTCTCAACATCTTTTGTTATAATCAATACTAATCATTTTTAAGGGAGTCTATCATCATGTTATTGGGTGTCAATATAGACCACATCGCCGTATTAAGAGAAGCTAGAAAAGTAGCAGATCCAGACCCACTTGATGCACTAAGCATCTGTAAACGTGCAGGTGCGGACCAGATAACCATACACCTGCGTGAAGACAGACGTCATATGCAGGACAGCGATGCTGAAAACATCATAGCGTTGTCAACTTTACCTGTCAACCTTGAGTGTGCCACTGAGCCAAGTATGATAGACATCGCATGTAAGCTACGCCCACACCGTGTTACACTTGTACCTGAGAAACGTGAAGAGGTAACAACAGAGGGTGGACTTTCCGTTGAGGGAGAACAGCCTAAACTCAAAGAGGCCATTAAACGCCTACAAGCAGAGGAGATAGAAGTCTCACTCTTCATTGACCCTACACTTACAGCTGTCAAAGCTTCTTTAGATTTGGGGGTAGAGTGGATAGAGTTTCATACTGGTAAGTACGCAAACATCTACGCAATGCTCTACTCTAACCTAAGTAAAACACACCACTCCATACCAGAACTTGAACTCTCACGTAAAATACTTAAACAGATGTTACAAGATGAGCTCTGCAACCTGCGTCTGCTTAGCTGTAATGCCATGGAGTTCGGACTCAGAGTAGCCGCAGGACATGGACTCAATATGCAAAATGTCTCCCAGATTGTAGAGATAGAAACTATTGAAGAGCTAAACATAGGACAGAGCATCGTTGCGCGGTCTGTGTATGTTGGGTTGGAACAAGCGATCCTTGATATGAAAGCGAAATTAATACGTTAATGTAGGGTGTTGTACCCTTACAACACCGCATCAATATTTAAATTACACAAGGTGTTGTGAGGCACAACACCCTACGGGAGAAACATGAGAAGAATTAAAATTCAGTACAAACGAAGCATTAAATGTTGAGTCGTAAAAAAGTAGCTATTTCCATAGGTGACCTTAACGGCATAGGTATCCAGCTTGCATTGGAAAATCATAATGCCATCTCGAAACTAGTTACCCCTGTATATTGCATAGATAAAGAGATGTTAGCACAAGCTGCTAAAAAACTAGAGCTTTCTATACCTGATGATTTTAAAACCATCGAAAACATCGCTCCGACTTTTGAGATAGAGGCAGGAACAGTCACTAAAGAGAGTGGTGCCTATGCCTATGCTTCTTTCACAACAGCCGTTGAACTAGCACGCCTTCAAGAAGTAGATGCCATCTGTACCCTACCCATCCACAAAAAAGCATGGGAGAAGGCAGGCGTAAACTATAAAGGTCATACCGATGCTCTGCGTGATTTTTTTGATGCAGAGGCTATTATGATGCTTGGTTG
>JALUWT010000114.1 GCA_027019325.1 Sulfurimonas sp. | reverse complement strand
TATTATGACACTTACAGCTATTTTGATCTTATCTGGCTGTATGGCTACACAACCAAATGTAAAACTCGATAAAAGCATCACCTCTTTTAAAGAGTATATCAATCAAAAAAGAGGCGATGATGTCTCGCACTACAATATCATAGCGGAACTGCCTCATCAAAGTATCATAGAGTACAGAACCACAAATGAGCAGACAACTATGAGAAGTGCTAGTGATATTATGGAGATCCTTGATGATGCAAAAGGGTATTGTCAAGCTATTGGTGGTAATGGCATTTATGGTGATCAGGCAATTAGAGCCATAAATCAACTTCCAACGGCATTTAGTTTTACCTATCAAGGCTATAAAAACGATATGAGATCTCAAGGCTTTGGAAAGTATAGTGGTTTTTACAGATGTGCATCTGCTAAAGATGGATTTGAGATAGAGTATATGAAAAGTAGCATAGGACTGCGACAAAGACACATAATCGGCGGTGGGTATATGCAAACCTACTCAAGATACTATTTTATAACACATAAAAACTTACAAAAAACAGGGAAAAAGACTTGGTTGCATAGCTCCAAATACAGAAGTTATGCAGAGGGTAAATTACCTAAAGAGTATTTTGATGTAGATGAGAATAGTCAGGCCACTTGGAGATATGAGGTAAATACTGGTGCTCAAAAATATTGCATCTATAATGGTGGAGAGCTGTATATCTCAAATGCAGTGACAAAGAACAAACTGATGCTGATAGATGATTATTATTTTACACGACTGGAGCAGATAAAAAATAAAAGCAGTATCAATATTTTTATGACTCCTGAATATCTTGTGTGTGAAAACAGTGCAAAACCACAATTTGCTTTCGTGATAGAGCATCCAAAACAAAATACGAAATATCCACAATACACACTTACTGAGGGTGTAGATAAAGAGTATTTAAAAGCCAAAGGTGTTGTGTATGAGAAAACAGGTGCTGATACACTCTCCTCAAAACAATTACCGCAAGTTCAAGAGGTCTCAAAAAGCAGTGTTGTATCTCAAGCTAAAAAACAAGATATAGCAGTTGTGAAAAATGAGAGCAGATTAGCAGCTCAAACACTTAGCTCAAAACTTGATACATCTGTGGCAATGGGTGAGTTAAAATATACAACTTCATACAATGGTACTCTTAAAGATGGATGTGAGTATGCCAGTGTAACCAAAGAGTTGTATGGTCAAAAGTATATTAAGAACTTTAAAAAGTGCAGCAGTGGAGATGTTGAGTATATCGGACAAACTTCACCAAATGAACTTACAGATGAAGTTAAAGATCAACTTGCATCGGTTGCAGACACTTTAATTGCAAACTGTAAGCTCAACAATCAAGCATCTGCAAATATCAATGAGTTTACCATCAAGTGTGTTAAAAATCCCTATGGAGGCACATATAAAACTCTTCTACTTAAAGATGGGATGCTGCTTGAGAAGCTATGATAAATTATTGTTAAATCAATAAAAAAATATTGTAAATTTATTGAAATTTTAATTATTTGAGGTTTTGCACTTA
>JALUWT010000113.1 GCA_027019325.1 Sulfurimonas sp. | reverse complement strand
CATCAGCAAAACGGTACCACTCTAATCCGCGAGCCGCTTCAATAGCTACTTTTTTCGTTGTCGGGATAATCATCTCGTCGATGTATGACTGTTCTTGTTCTATAAAGAGGTCATAACATGGGACAGAGACAACATTTGCAGGAACACCTTTTTCACTCAGTGCCTCTTTTGTTTTGAGAGCAAGTTCTACTTCACTTCCTGATGCTATAAGTGTAATGACTGCATCTTCATCACTTGCTAGGAGATAACCACCACGTGCGATCTCTCCTTTTACAGGTGAAGGAACAACTGCGAGATTCTGACGAGAACAGACAAAAGCAGATGGGGAGTTTTTCATCTCTAAAGCCACTTTCCATGCTTCTATATTTTCAGCACCATCAGCCGGACGCCATACATAAAAGTTTGGCAGTGCACGGAATTGGGAAAGTTGCTCAATCGGCTCATGTGTTGGGCCATCTTCTCCAACACCAATACTGTCATGAGTCCAGACAAAGAACTGCTGGATATTTGAAAGTGCTGCAATACGCGCTGCAGGTTTTAGGTAATCTGAGAAAACGAAGAAAGTAGAGGTAAACGGCATCAAAGGACCATACAGAGCAATGGCATTTGTAATTGCAGCCATTGCATGTTCACGAATTCCGAAGTAGATATTTTTTCCTTTTGGAAAAATACCCATGTCATTGAGATGTGTTTTGTTTGACGGACTCAAATCAGCAGAACCACCGATAAATCCAGGTACTGCTTTTGCAATCGCATTTAAGATTTTACCGTTTGTGTTTCTTGTTGCATCCGCTTTTTCAAACGCAGGCCACTGAATTCTTGAAAAGTCATGCTGCTGTAGAGCCTCTAATGCTTCATTTTGTTCCATTAACGGTGCAGTTTTAAGTGAATGGATCCACTCACGCTCTGCCAAATCACCTGCTTCTATAGCACATCGAAAGCGTACCATCACATCATCAGGGACAAAGAATTTTTTATCAGGGTCAAATCCTGCTCCGCGTTTCGCATCTGCGATTACATCTTCACCAAGCGGTGCGCCATGAGAATGGTGAGAACCCTCTAACGGTCCGGCACCTTTAGCGATAATAGTATTTGCAATAATAAGTACAGGACGGTCCGCTTTTTTCGCCTGTATGATTGTTGCGTCAATTGCATCATAATCATGACCGTTACACTCTAACACTTCCCAGCCCTGAGAATCAAATCTCGCTCTGATATCTTCAGAGATAGAGAGGTCAGCATTTCCTTCAATTGTAATGCGGTTAGAGTCATAAATAAGAACAAGATTATCAAGCTTGTTATGGCCTGCAATAGAACACGCTTCATAGCTGATGCCCTCTTCCAAGTCTCCATCACCACAAAGGCAGTAGACAGTGTGATCAATCAGCTTAGCCGTTTCAGAGTTTACCTGTGCACCCATAAATTTGCTCGCCATTGAAAAACCGACGGCATTTGCCACCCCTTGACCAAGTGGGCCTGTAGTTATTTCAATACCTTTTGTATGCCCGTATTCAGGGTGTCCAGGTGTTTTTGAATCTAATTGACGGAACTCTTTTAAATCTTCAAGTTCCAAGCCATATCCCCAAAGATAATAGAGTGAATAGATAAGACCTGTCGCATGCCCGCCAGAAAAAACAAGTCTGTCACGGTTTAACCATGAAGGATTTTTAGGATTATGTCTTAAGTGCTCACTGAGAACCACTGCGACATCTGCAAGTCCAAGTGCTACACCAGGGTGTCCTGAAGAAGCTTTTTGAATCATATCTGCTGCTAAGAATCTTATACTGTTCGCCATTTTCTGGCGCATTTGATTATTTGACATTTAATTACCTTTGTGTCTGTTTATATATTTTGTAAGTATTGGTGACAACTCACGCTGTAAGCTCTCATCAAAACTACACATTTGCTCTGTTAATGCATCTGCCAAAACATTTGCCTCACGCAGTGCCTCATCAAGTCCTAAAATAGTTACAAAACTATTTTTATCTTCATCATTGTTTGTCAGTTTTCCCGCTTCTTCAGAACTTTGTGTAACATCCAAAATGTCATCTTGAATCTGAAAAAGAAGTCCGAGTTGAATACCAAAATCATACAGTTTCTCTGCTACATCTTCATGACCTGCAATGATGGCACCCATTTTGAGTGATGCTGCTATGAGTTTGGCGGTTTTGTTTGTATGAAGCGTTTTAATATCTTCAAGCTGCAGAGGTCTGTTTTCAAAATAGCAGTCAATAGCCTGCCCTAAAACCATACCGTTCAAACCACCATTTTGTGCTAACTCTCTAATGAGTTTTATTTTTACCTCATCAGAGAGTGGTGCCTTGCTTAAAACTTCAAAAGCGTAGGTATTAAGTGCATCACCGACAAGTATTGCCGTCACTTCATCATACACAACATGCAGTGTAGGATTTCCACGACGAAGCGGTGAATCATCCATTGCAGGCAGATCATCATGAATAAGTGAATAGGTGTGCAGCAGCTCAATTGCAAGTGCCCCATGTCGAGCAGAATCCAGCATCAAAGGGTTATAGGCTTTGACAACACTGAGCAGAAGAGCGGGACGGAAGCGTTTGCCTCCCGCTTGAAGCATATTTTGCAGTGCACTCTCGTAATGAGGATGAATACTTTGTGATTGTGGTAGGTTATCTAATAAAAACTGCTCAAAATTTTGCATTTGCAATTGTACTTTTTTTCTACTTAATGTTTACAAAAAACTGGAAGCCGTTGCGCTCAAAAAGCAAAGAGGAGTAATCTCTCTCTTTTTCTAAATATTTGCGCAACTCTTTTTGATTTGTTAGCTCTACACCATTGACTTGAATAAGCTTATCGCCAATATTTAATCCATACTTTGCAAATGCAGGGCCTACATTTTTTAAATGCAGTTGTTTGTCAAAAAAGAGCCCTTTTTGTTCTAAAAAAGTATCACTCAATGCTCCACCGCCGAAACGTTTGTGTGTTGTCACATGGAGTATGCTGATTTTCTTGCCTCTTTTAATCTTTACCGTGTGTTTTGAACCCACTTTTGCAAAAAGAATCGTACACATTAAAATGGATGCTGCTTTTATTTTTTTCCCGTCATATGCGAGAATACAGTCCCCTGTTTGAAAGCGATTGTTTTTCATAAAGGGGTCACTTGCCGTAACTATGACAAAAGCTTTTTCATTTTTAACACGAATACCGATATCACCATATTCGCTATTTTTAGATGTCGCAAAGTGTTTAAGATACTCTTTTTGGATGATACCCCTTTGTGTTACGACACCCTCAAGAGAGCAGCATGAGCTACTCAGCAGTGCAGGGTAAAAAAGTGGCTCACTGTACTGTGCTAAAGTATTGAGTCCAATTTGATTGTGAACAAATCTTCCCTCTCTTGCAGCTTTTTTTGTCACCATTGCACTCCCGAGCTGCAGACGCATATTAATATCAAAAGGGTACGCAAAAGGGTGTTTGTCTTCTATGAGATAGAGCGATAAAAAAGGATTATATTTTAAAATCTTTGCGTGAGGCTTGCTTTGAGTATAAACAAGGCGTCTATTTTTAGATATCGGAATAAAAAGTGCATTTTTTTGTATGGCGTGAGAGTCATTAACCTTTGCAACACAAGAAGCGTAACCGCTTTTGCAGGCATAGAGGTTTAAAAAAAGAAAAGATGCAAGAACAAAGAGGCGAAAAAACACCTACTTTGCTCCACCTAGCATACCCAAAGCACTCTGCTGTTGGTTTTGCTGCACCATTTTGTTTGCATCGTTGATGGCACCAATGAGAAGAATCTGCAGCGACTCTTTGTCTCCAAGCAGCTCATCGTCGATGTTCAAGTCAATCACTTCACCATTACCGTTGAGTGTGAGCTCAACCATACCCCCGCCAGTTTTAACAGAAAAGGTTTTGTTTGCAAGGTCCTCTTTGAGTTTTTGAGCGTTCTCTTCAAACCCTTGAAGCATCTTACTTAAATCACCCATATTCTCAAACATCATTATCTCTCACAGACCTGTAGCAAAGCCACAGCTCTGCTCAGTCACTAAAGCTACACCTAGCGGTGAGAATTCATATACATTCATTGTCAGATCTCGTCGTGAATTGCGTCTATATTGTTATCATCATTCAAAAGAACAACTTTTGGCTTATAATCTGCCAACTCTTTTTCATCATATGTTGCATAGGCAACGATGATGATTTTATCGCCTTTGTGAACTTTGCGTGCTGCTGCACCATTAAGGCAGATATCACGGTTTCCACGTTCACCTAAAATAATATATGTAGAGAAACGCTCACCATTGTTGATGTTTAGTATCTCTACTTTTTGTCCAACACGCATCTTCGAAGCTTCTAAAAGCTCTTCATCTATAGTAATAGAGCCAACATAATTTAGGTTGGCATCTGTTACAGTAGCGCGATGGATTTTGCTGTACAACATCTCTATTGTCATTGTTTTTCCTACATTCCCATCTGTTTTTTCATATCAGCAGGGCTAATTGGCGCATCCCACATCTCAGAATCAATTACAAACTCTTCAACGACATTACCACCAAGGATATGCTCTTGTACAATTTTATCAATTTTTTCTTTAGTTAAACCTGCATACATAGTATGACCTGGCTCAACTAGCATTACAGGACCCATTTGACAGCGATTCATACAAGAAGTACGAATCGGCTGAACCGTTCCCATAATGCCTTCTTTCATTAAACTTTGTGCAAGATATTGAAAAAGGTCTTGCGTTTGTGGTGTAACACATGATGGTTTTGGCATACCTGGAGGTGCTGACTGCTCACACTTGAAGATATAAAATGCCGGTTGTGGAATTCCCATAGAAATAGTCCTTAAAATTTTTGTGCAATTATAGCAAAATATTGAAGTAGAAATCTAATGATGCAAAATAAGTTTGCTTTTTTAAGTTAGCATGCAACTTTTTAGATATAATTTTATTAAAAATTTATAGGACTGAAACTCTTGAAAAAAATTCTCTTACTATGGCTCATGATATCATCACTTCTTGTTGCCCAATCAAAAATTTACTTCGGTACCGGTTATACATATAATAGTGAAAATATTTCATATCAGGGATACAACAAATCAGTAAACAACAATGGTGCAAGAGTAAAAGTGGGGTATGGAGACAGAGCGGCTTATGCTGTTGAGTTTTCTCTCGATTACCTAGACACAAAAAACACCTACTTTGATTCACACGATGGTAAAAAATATGGCTTCAATGTAGAACTTTTAAAAGCGTTTGACTTTGGTATTTATGTCAATCCTTTCTTTAAAGCAGGATTTGGTGCAGGCTATTTGAATACTCCCGCTGATGTGAATAACGGTTCACTTACCTATGGCTCTTTCAATCTTGGTACTGGGATATTCATTCCCATCAATGAACATTTTGATATTGAAATGGCCTATGAGTATAAAAGTGTTTCGTATCAAAAACTTGATAGCAACCTTACGTATAGCCCTTCATCCAGCCTACATACAGGTTATATCGGAGTCAATTTTAGATTTTAGCAGAAAAGAGAATTTTCATAGCAGCTCTTGAATTAGATTTTGAGAAGTTCTCTTACAACTTCCCTGTCATCAAAAGGGAGTTTCTCATCGTAAATAAGCTGATAACTTTCATCGCCTTTTCCAAGAATGACAACAACCTCTTCATTGCTCTGTTCATCCAATGCCATCTCAATAGCTTTTTTGCGGTTCAGTTCAACAATAACATTTGTTTTGTCTTCTATGCCCTGTAAGATATCATCGACTATGGTATCAGGGTCTTCATGGCGTGGATTATCACTTGTAATGTAGACTCTTTTTGCCAGACTTGCGGCAACTCTGCCCATTAACGGACGTTTACTTTTGTCTCTGTCTCCGCCTGCGCCAAAGACAACCAGAAGCTCTTTTTCTTTAAGGGCATTAAGTACCTGCTGCATTCCGTCAGGCGTGTGAGCAAAGTCAACAATAACATTTGGAGCGGCACACACCTGCTCCATTCTCCCGCTTACTCCGGCAAAATTATCGACGACATCTGCCACCTCTTCTAAACTTTTATCTGTAATGAGATCTGTAGCTGCAATCGCCGCCATAAGATTGTAAAGATTAAAAAATCCGTGCAGTGAAGCAGTAAAAGGGACAATCTCTTGAAAATGCTGAATAATACCGCTGCTGCCTTCATTTAATGAATAGGCCATCAATCTGTATGTCGCAGGATTTTCTATGCCATAGGTAAAAGCATTTTTAAAATTAAACTTTGCCTTTGGCTCATCTTTGTTCATAAGCTTCTTACCCTCATCTTGGAAAAAAGAGTTTTTAATATTGATATACTCTTCTATGGTCTTATGATAATCAAGGTGGTCCTGTGTAATGTTAGTAAGAATTTTAAGCTCAAAAGGCAGTCCTTCGACTCTTTTTTGCGCTATTGCGTGAGAACTTACTTCCATAATGAAGTATTCACACCCTGCGGTAACTGCCTGATAAATATGTCTGTATGTATTTAAAACAGACGGAGTTGTAAGTGTCTTCCCCTCCACTACTTCGTCATTCATAAAGAGCCCACGTGTTCCCTGCATCGCTGCTTTATAACCGAGGTCAAGTAAAAAAGAGTAGATGGCACTTGCTGTTGTTGTTTTACCGTTTGTGCCAGTAATGCCTACTATTTTAATATCATTCACACCGAAGAGTTCCGCAATCTCTTGGATTTTTATGATGGAGTGCGCACCGTTTGCTTTGGCATCATCTAAATATCTTTCATTTTGTGTTATCAGCACAAATGCTGTCTCACTGTCACACTCCTGTGAATTTTCTGTTACATATTTGTAAGATTGATTTGGAAGTTCAATTTTCAATATTTTTACCTTGGGCAAGTTTTTTCAATAGTTTTGTCAGAAGTTTGTCCGTCGGATAGACACTGAGCGCATTCTCAAGATATGTCAAAGCCATCTCAGAGAAACCATGCTCAATCAACTTATCTAAAAAATCTAAGAAATCCTCTTTTTCTGTAATGATTACACGCGTAGAGAACATGATGTTTTCAAAGGTCTCTTTAAAATCAGCACCTTCATCAAGCAGCTTTTTAAAATCACTGTAGAGAATACCGTCTTCGAACTCTACACGCTCACGCAGAGGCTGAGAGAAAGCTTCGCTCAGTTTATCGAGCGTACCGTCCATATTTTGCAGTATCTCTTCCATAACATCATCTGCTTCTTCTTTGTCCTCTTCTTGAAGTATCTCATAATAATCAAAAAGAGCTTCCGCACCTGTCTCACCACTCATCGCCATTTCTGAAAGGATAACACCATTATAGGCCTCTTTGGAGTTGGGATAGCTTTGCAAAACTTCTGCAAATTTTTCCATAGCTTTCTCATACTCTGCTTTGGTAAAACTCTCTTTTGCTTGTGATAAAATTTTATATTTACTTATTGTACTCATTTTCTTCTTTTATAAATTATCTATGTCGTTTTCCATTCCAACAGGAACATTTATTACGCTGATTTTTGGATGTATATCCATTCTCAGTTGTCTTTCAACGCCATACTTCAGTGTAGAACCACTGCTTGAACATCCTATGCATGCACCTTTTAACTGTACATATACATTTCCGTTTTTAACCGTAATAAACTCAATATCTCCGCCATCAAGTGCTAATGAGGGACGTACTTTATCTATAACTTGCTCGACCGGCTCCATAAGCTCTTCATCAGTAAATGGAATCATTTTCTTCCTTCTTCTCAATACTTAATTATATTTATATCATAAAATATGACAAAATCGCTTAACAAGTCATAAAAAATATTTTTACCTACTAGACTTCTTGCCTAACTTAAATATATCTCAGCATTTTATAGAGAGTTTTAATCAAGGCAGATGTTCTTCAGCGTAACCGAAGTTACGGTGAAGGTTATCTAACGCAGAGTAAAGCTCTCTATAAAATGCCCAAAGGGAGGGATAAAAAAAAGCGAACTTGCACAAAACTTTTCATCACCGTAGCTACGGCTACGCTTCAAAAAAGATTTTGCACAATTTCATCTTTTTTTCTTCCCTCTGAGATTTATCTAAGTTAGGCAAGAAGTCTATTCTTTTAAAGCCATAATCTCTTGAATATAGCTGGGTTTTCTCATCCCTACAAGTATATAGTCAATATCGTCTTGGCGCATTAAAAACAGTAATGCACACTCCTGCATCACACTCTCACATGCAACAAAGAACTCTTTGAGCTGAATTTTTGTAGCTTTTGAGCACTCGTATTCTACCATCTTTTTATACTCGGATAAAAAGGTTTCAATATATTTCAAAAGTATCTCTAGAACATCCTCATGAACACTCTCTATCATTTTTTTTACACTTGGCAATATCTGTGTATATAAAAAGGAGTCATAATCCCCTATCCAGCCAAATTTATGCTTATTCATATCCATCTGCTCTATTAAATTGTAGAGTGACTGTAGTTGGTCATTGTCACAAATTTCTAAGAGTTCATTGAGTGCATGATAATACTCGTGAGGCTCTGTATACTCTGCAAGTCTGTACATTAATGACTCTTTTTGTGCATTGAGCGGTCTGTTTACAAGAACTCTGAGCCCATTACTCTTTGCCCACGCAGCACATGCAAGACCTTCACGCTCTAAAAGATTGACGGGCAATTCTACTGTAGAGAAGCTGTGATGAACATTTCCTGCCTCTTTAGCAGCATTTTGAGCGAGTGTTATCAAATCTTCATAAGGTAAGAAATCCTCTGCATTGTGGGCTTTTGAAAAAGCATTTGAACTGATGCCATAAGATGCAATTCTACCCTCTTTAACTTCCTCTTCAAGTCCCACGAAAGCTTCATATATGCGTGCAAACATTGTGTCAAGCATTGCATCACGAGGCATTTTTTCCTGCAGAGCTTCAAAGATAAAATATTCCGGATTATGAATTAGATAACAGTCGATTCTGTTGAGTTGCAGTCGCTCTAAAGATTGTGTCAGTTCTCTGTGTAAAAATGATTTACTGATAGAGTGAAAACATGTCTCAGAGTACTCTACTACATCTTCAAAGGGGCTCTCTTTATGTGCTTGGAGATTTGAGCCCTGAATATAGCCAAATTTAGAGACAATTTTAATCTCATCTCTGATTTCATCTTCAAAAAAGCCCATTGCTTTGGCAATAGCTCTCTCTGCTCCGCCGTCACTGTAGTTTGTAGAAGTGTCAATCAAGCGTATGCCACTTTCTATGGCCTCTTTTAACGCTTCAATATGTAAAAGATTTTCATCACTGACTCGGTAAGTTCCAAATGCGAAAGTACTCATAATGTAAGTCCTAAATTGTAAAGTATTTTAGAATTGGGAAAATTTCAGAAGGGTTACCGACAGTGAATAAAATTCACTGTCGACAAAGTTTTTAATTATACTAATTCGATAAATGCCATTGGTGTTGCATCACCACGACGAATACGAGTTCTAGTAATTCTAGTATAACCACCAGTACGCTCAACGTACTTAGGAGCGATTTCATTTACTAGTTGTTTTGTTGCTTCTTTACTTTGAAGCGCAGCGAATACTGCTCTGTGTGCATTTGAGTCATTCTTACCAGCAGTAGTAATCAATTTCTCAACATAAGAGCGAAGCTCTTTAGCTTTTACAGCAGTAGTTTCAATTTTACCATGTTCAATTAACGAAATACTAAGGTTTGCTAAAAGTGCCTTACGGTGAGCACTTGTACGACCTAGTTTACGATATCCATGACGGTGTCTCATATCTTATTCCTCTTTAATTAGTGCTTCTTAAGAAGCTACTTCAATTTTCTTTTTTAGTGCAGTTACTACATCATCATCTAAATCAGCGCCTACTGAAAAACCAAATTCTTGAACTTTCTCTACGATTTCATCGTAAGATTTTTTACCAAGATTTTTTACATTTTTAAGATCATTTGTACTCATAAGTACAATTTCACCAATGAGTTTAACATTTGAACGGTCAAGACAGTTAAAACTACGAGCACTTAATCCTAAACCATCTATATTTGCAGTTAGTTTTTTAAGATCTGGTGACTCTTCAACTCTCTCAATTGTAGATGGTGCTTTAATACTAATCTCTGAATTAAATACAGCTAACTGTGCATACATAACTTCTAATGAGTTTCTAAATGCATCAATCGGAGAAATCTGACCATCAGTTCTGATGTTCATAACAACTCTTTCAAAGTTAGGATTGTCTGCTACAAGTACATTTTCTATCTTATATGTTGCACTTCTTACAGGTGTAAAATAAGCATCCAATGCAATGTATCCCTCTTCTAACTCTTCATATGTATCTTCACTCGCTACATACCCGATACCTTGAGCAATCTTAATACTAAAGTTCAGTGTAGAATCTTCATTCAGTGTTGCAAGCGGAGCGTCAGGAGTTACTACTTCAACTTCATCATTACTAAGGTCAGCACCAGTAATAGTACATGGACCTGCAAAGCTGTAGTTTATCTCTGCTTCAGTTGCATCATTATTTAATTTAAAACGAATCTCTTTAAGATTTAATATAAGATCAGAAATATCTTCGAGCATACCACGAACTGAATCAAACTCATGTTTTGCGCCTTCGATTTTAATAGCGATAGGTGCATAACCAACAGAGCTGCTTAATAGAAAACGGCGAAGTGGATGAGCTAAAGAGATAGCATAACCCGTCTCAAACGGGTATGCCATAATATTAGCTTCATTCTCACTAATTTGTTCTACCTCAAACTCTTGAGGAGCAAGTGGAGTAGTTTTAATTTTTTTCATACTTTTACGCCCTTTTTATTAAATGATTATTTCGAGTAAAGCTCAACGATTAAACGTTCTTCAACTGGAATAACAACTTCTTCACGCTCTGGAAGACGAGTAAAGATACCAAAAACTTTTTCAGCATCGATGTCAACCCATGGAGCAAGACCAGTTTGGTTTGTAAGCTCAATAGCGCGAACAACTTGATTGTTAGCTTTACTAGCTTCTTTCACTTCTATTTTTTGACCCGGTTTAACACGGTAAGAAGGAATATCAAGTTTTTTACCATCAACAAGAATATGACCATGTGTTACAAGCTGGCGAGCAAATCTACGAGTAGATGCGAATCCCATTCTGTAAACAACATTGTCTAATCTTTGCTCGATTAAAGTAACAAGGTTTGTACCTGTATTTCCTTCACGGCGTTTTGCTTCAACAAATAGTGCGTGGAATTGCTTTTCAGAAATACCATACATGAATTTTGCTTTTTGTTTCTCGTTAAGTTGTGAACCATATTCAGAAACTTTTTTACGACGCTGACCATGTTGACCTGGACCATACGGACGTTTTTCTAAAGCAGACTTTCCTGCTAAACGACGCTCACCTTTTAAGTTAAGGCTTACTCCAAATCTTCTCTCGATTTTTTCTACTGGACCTCTATATCTTGCCATCAGTAATCTCCTTAAACTCTACGGCGCTTAGGTGCGCGACAACCGTTGTGTGGTAATGGTGTAACATCTTTCATAAATGTAACACGGATTCCTTCGATAGCACCAACAGCTTTCACTGCAGTCTCACGACCAGAACCAGGACCTTGTACTTTAATACCAAGTTCTTTGATACCATGTACTTTTGCTTTTTCTACTGCATCTTCAACTGCTGCTTGTGCTGCAAACGGTGTAGATTTTTTAGAACCTTTAAAACCAAGGCTACCAGCAGAACTCCATGCAATCATATTTCCCATTTCATCAGTAATAGTTACTAATGTGTTGTTAAATGATGCTGCAATATGAACGATACCACGTGATACATTCTTTTTTATTACTTTTTTTCTAACAGCTTTTCTTTTTGCCATACTTTAATCCCTTATGCTGCGCCGACAGTTTTACGTTTACCCTTACGAGTACGCGCATTTGTCTTAGTTTTTTGACCACGGCATGGAAGACCACGACGGTGACGAATCCCTCTATATGAACCAATGTCCATAAGAGCTTTAATATCCATAGCAACTTTTTTACGTAAATCACCTTCAACCATATGGTTTTCACGGATCTCTTTTGTAATTGCTGCTACATCAGCTTCATTTAATTCAAAAACTCTTTTGTTATAGTCAATGCTTGTCGCGTCTAATATTTGACGTGAAGCATGAAGACCAATACCATAGATATACGTTAAACCGTACTCTACTCTCTTTTTTTTCGGTAAATCAACACCAGAAATACGAGCCATGCCTATCCTTGTCTCTGTTTATGTTTTTTAACTTTGCAGATTACTCTTACAATGCCTTTTCTTTTGACAACTTTACAGTCATCACACATCTTCTTTACTGAAGCTCTTACTTTCATCGTAAGTCCTTGTCTTTGTTGTCCTTACTGTTTTTAGGCAATATTACCTTGCCAATACTTTTATCAGTTATATAGTATATATAAAGATAGAAATACTCTTTTTCTTTGTTAAAACAGCAAAGCGGATTGGGATTATACCAAAAGAAATGTAAAACTTTTATTAAGGTAACCTTTAAAAGCCCAAATAGAACTTTTAAAATGACACAAAAGTGACAAAAAATATTATGCGAGCTTAACACTTTTTGCTATAAACTACTCGAATCACTTTAGGAGTAGTTCATGGTTGAGTATATTTTAAAACGCGATGGAACATATAAACAATTTCTCTCATATAAGATTGAAGATGCCATTAAAAAAGCATTTTCAAGTGAGAATGTTGCTTATGATGAGACCATCTATATGAACGTTTTAGAAAAACTTGAGCATAAACGTGCTGTTGCTGTTGAAGATGTTCAAGATTTGATTGAGTATGAGTTATACAAAGGGAGACATTTTGATGTCATGCGCTCTTTTATACTCTATCGTCATATGCATAAAATGCAGAGAGACAATCTGCTCGATGACGATACAACGTACATTAATTCTACACAAACCGTTGAGGAGTATATAAATGGTAGTGACTGGAGAATCAAAGCAAATTCAAACACAGGCTACTCCAATGCAGGACTGGTAAACAATACTGCGGGAAAAGTGATTGCAAATTACTGGCTAGATAAAATTTACTCAAAAGAAGAAGGGTATGCGCATAGAAATGGGGACTATCACATACATGACCTCGACTGCTTGACCGGCTACTGTGCCGGTTGGAGTTTGCGAGTTCTTCTGGATGAGGGATTTAACGGTGTGAGAGGAAGAGTCGAGAGCTCTGCGCCCAAACATTTTAGAGAAGCTCTTGGACAGATGGCAAATTTCTTAGGAATTTTGCAAAGTGAGTGGGCGGGAGCACAAGCTTTTTCCTCTTTTGACACCTATTTAGCACCCTATCTATTTAAAGACCAACTCGACTATAAGGAGGTAAAGAAAAGTATTCGTAGTTTCATATATAACCTTAACGTTCCTGCACGATGGGGACAATCACCTTTTACAAACATCACAATAGATTGGAACGTTCCTGATGATTTGAAGGATCAGATTCCAACAAGTAAGCAAAAACATCTCTTTGAAGACATTTCCGATGCCAATCTAAGATTCAAAGCACAAGAGAGAGGAATCTCCTCTCTCACCGATATGACATACAAACATTTTCAACAAGAGATGAATATGATTAACAAAGCTTACTATGAGGTTATGACGGAGGGGGATAAAACCGGCCAACCCTTCACATTTCCTATACCTACCGTCAATATTACTGAAGATTTTGACTGGTACGGTGAAAATACAGACCTGCTGTTTGAAAATACAGCAAAAATTGGCTCTTCCTACTTTCAAAATTTCATAGGGAGCCAATATAAACGCGATGCAAACGGTAACTTAATAGAAAATGAAGAGGCATACAAACCCGGACATGTCAGAAGTATGTGTTGCAGACTACAGCTTGATTTAAGAGAACTTCTTAAACGAGGCGGTGGCCTGTTTGGCAGTGCAGAGATGACGGGAAGCATAGGCGTTGTCACCATCAATATGGCGCGGCTTGGGTTCTTGCACAAAGGTGACAAAGAAGGCTTCTTTGCAAAACTCGACAGACTTATGGAAAATGCAAAGTCCACTCTAGAGAAAAAACGTGTTTTTATTCAGGAGATGTACGACCGAGGGCTTTTTCCCTACACTAAGAGGTATCTCCCAGGCTTTAAAAACCACTTCTCCACTATCGGTGTCAACGGCATTAACGAGATGATCTTGAACTTTACCGACAAATGGGAAGATATCACCAGTGAAAAAGGAATGGAGTTTGCCATAGAAATTCTCAACCATATGCGCGATAGAATGGTTGCCTTTCAAGAGGAGACCGGCAACCTCTACAATCTTGAAGCGACACCGGCGGAGGGCACAACCTACAGATTTGCCAAAGAGGATAAAAAACGCTTCGGCGATAAAATCATTCAGGCAGGTGCAGGAGAAAATATTTACTATACCAACTCCTCACAGATTCCTGTTGACTATACAGATGATCCTTTTGAAGCACTCCAACTTCAAGATGAACTTCAGAAAAAATATACAGGAGGAACAGTCCTGCACCTTTACATGCAAGAGAAAGTCAGCTCTACAGAGGCATGCAGGAAACTTGTTAAAAATGTTATATCCAACTTTCAGCTGCCATACATCACTGTCACGCCGCTCTTCTCAGTCTGCCCGAAACACGGCTACATCACAGGAGAGCATGAGTTCTGTCCAAAATGTGACGAAGAACTCATCGCAAAATATGAAAACCTAGACTTAAGGAGTGTATCATGAGTAAAGAAGAGATCTTAATGCTTTTAGAGAGCAAAAGACAAAAGTGTACTGTTTATACAAGAGTAATGGGATATCACAGACCTGTTGAGAGCTTTAACATAGGAAAAACAGGTGAACACAGACAGCGAGTTCAATTCAAAGAACGCTAAACCCATCTATGACATCACCAAGTTCACACATCTGGACTATCCTGAGCATCTTGCCTGCATTTTATGGTTTGCAGGATGTAATATGCGCTGTGACTACTGTTATAACAAAGATATAGTCTTTGCAAAAAACGGTGCCTATTCACTGAATGATGCGCTTGCTTTTTTACAAACGAGGCAATCTCTCTTAGATGGAGTTGTACTCTCTGGCGGAGAAGCAAGCCTACAGGAACTCATCCCTTTTTGCAAATCCATTAAAAAACTCGGTTTTTCAATAAAGCTCGACACAAATGGGACGAATCCTCAGCTCATAAAACAACTCATTGCCTTAGAGCTACTTGACTATATAGCCCTAGATTATAAAGCACCAAAAGAAAAATTTCAAGCCATTACCCACTCACGCAACTATGACGCTTTTGGTGAAACACTCACATTTTTAATAGAAGCAGACTTTGATTTTGAAGTGCGGACAACTCTGCATGCCGACCTTTTAAACGAACATGATATCAATGCTATCATCAGAGATTTAGAACAAAAGAGTTACAATAAAACCTATTATATACAGGAGTTCAGAGTCACTGACGAGAATATTAGCAATCTTAAAAAACCAAAAAACAGCTTTGACAAGTCGTGTCTTTTGGATGGAATAGAAATAGTTTGGAGATAAATGAGAATTAGTATCAATTCTTGATATATATCAAGTTTTCTTTGCAAATATCCTGATATTATTCTGTCAGTTTTAAATCGGACAAAAATTGTCTTATTTAAAAATATAACAAATAATCATTACTCAAAAGGAAAAAAATGACAAAAATTTTATTTGCACTTACTTTCGCATTCGTTGCTGCACAGGCAGAAAACATCGTTCACTATGACACAAAAACAGTTAAAAAACCGGCGATTACTAAACCGTATCATCCAAGTACAGATCTTTATACAAAATAATTTGTATATCTTAGGCTATCATAATTTGATAGCCTTCTCCTTTTACATTTTTAATCAACTCTTTTGAAGTTTTATCTCTAAAACGCCGCACAAAAGTTCGAAGCCGTTCATCACTTACCTGCTCTTTCCAAAGCAACTCTTTAATTTTTTCATCACTTACAATAAGCATGCCCTGTCTAAAATTATCTATAAGCAGAGCTAAGAAATCTTTCTCTTTTTTTGTCAGTGTAATATAACGGTTTTTTTTATAAAGAGCTTTTTTTGTCTTGTTGTACGTAAAGCCATCTTGCAATACTATAGAACGCTCTGGAAAAACTGCTTCGAGTGATTCTATGTACTCCAAGAGCTCATCAGGGTCAAAAGGCTTAATAAAATACTTCACAACACCCACATCAATGGCATCTAAAAACTTCTCTGTCTCAGAGAAAGCACTCAATATGATGATAGGCACATTCGCATCTATGGCTTTTATCTCTTTTGCCATCTCCAGACCTGTTTTTTTAGGCATCATTATATCTGTAATGACAATGTCAGGGGTGCGCTTTTTAAAAAGCGCTAAACCCTCTTCGCCGTCATTAGCAACACTAAATTTATAAAAACTGTCTCCTATAGCATTTTTAAGGAGTGTGGAGAGCTTGACCTCATCCTCAACAAGCAAGACCCGAAGTGTTTTTAAAAACTTATTTTTCATTATTGACTTCCAGTGGAATTGTAATGCTAAAGCGGGTCAGCCCTCTTTTTGAACTCACATCAAGAGAGCCATTAAAACCTTTTTCACAAATCATTTTAGACATAAAAAGCCCAAGTCCTGTTCCCTGAGATGTATGCTTTGTCGTAAAGTAGGGCTCAAATATTTTATACCGCTCCTTCTCTTTAATTCCTCCAGCATTATCTTCTACAACAACAAAAGCAAAATCTTCACTCTTGCTCACGCTGATGTTTATCTCACGCAACAACAGACCATTTTCTACAAAAGCATCACGGGAATTTTTTAAAAGATTGACGATGACCTGTGTGAACTCATTACTAATGCCTAAAACCATCGCATCTTCATAGCTAGTTTTGACTTGAATCATATCGCGTTTGAGGACTCGCTTTAAAATGTGCAGTGCCTCTTCTATGCTCCCACGCAGCATAAAGTGGTGTTTTTCTTTGTCCGGTTTGAAAAAGTTTGAAAAATCTTCTATGGTATTGGACATATTTTGTATGAGGGCTTTACTCTCTCCATAGAGGGTTTCTACCGCTTCAGGCTCCTCACGCAGGGCAGCTTTTTTGAGGCTGAAAAGGATTAGGTTTAATTCCGTAAGCGGTTGTCTCCACTGATGGGCAATGTTGGCAAGCATCTCACCTAAAGAGGCAAAACGGGACTGCCAAAACATCACTTTTTGCTTCTCTTCGTTCTTAGCAATCTCCTCTTTTACGCGCTTCTCAAGTGTTGCATTGAGTTCTTTGAGTTCTTTTGTTTTTGCTTCGACTCTCTTTTCAAGCTCTTCATTGAGCTCTTCAAGCTCTTTCTCTTTTTTTTCGAGTGACTCTCTGTAAAAGACCTCTTTTGTCACATCATATCGGATAGCGATGAACTCTTCGATCTCCCCATTTTCATCCAAAATCGGAATCACAGTCGTGTTGACATAAAAAGTAGAGCCATCTTTTGCGAGATTCTTCACAGTTCCTTTGAAGATCTTTTTAGCTTTGATGGTTTTCCAGAGTAGTCTGAATTTTGAAGCAGGAACGTCAGGATGACGGACTATATTGTGGTTTTTACCGATGAGTTCTTTTTGCGTGTAACCCGAAATCTTGCAAAACTCATCATTAACAAAAGTGATGATGCCGTTCACATCGGTTTTAGAGACAATATTACTGTTTTCAATCGCTTCTTGATACTGTTGTAACATAGATTAATTTTAGCGAAATTAAGCAAAAACCTTTATTTAATCTTCCGTTTTCAGTGTAATAGAGGCATTGATGTCAACTCTGTCTCTTACTGTGAAAAAGAGGAGTGAAGGGGGTTCCATGCCATAATCACTGACATTGACACTAAAGTTTGCATTGATTGCAACACTGTCACCATTTTGTACAATTGAGCTGTTAATATCAATCGGCTTTTCAATCCCGTGCATGTTTAAAACACCTTCTATCACATAGTGCTTATTTTTTGCGCGAACTTTATTGATTTGCAAAGTGATATTTGGATATGTTTTCATCGCAAACATCTCTTGCATATGTTCATCTCTATCCCTCTCAGATGATTTAAAATCTATAATAGGAAACGATAAAATTCCTTTTAAAGACTCAACAGCATTGTTTTGCATCGATACATCTGCTTGAATATTTTTCACAGACGGATTAATGGATGCATCTCCAAAAACTTTTGTATGTGCTTGAATAAGCCCATTTGTCAGGCTTAAATTGCCTCCAAAAACTGCTAACGGCAGTGCCAATAAAAACATTATTCTCTTAACCATAAGAGAACTCCTTTTGTAAAATTTAATTGTTTAACAATATCAAAGAAGAGTATTGTCAATATCAGAATCGGAACGTATTGAATGAAACCCTGTAATGCCACCATAAGTCCTGCACCAGAAGCCATCCAACCTATGAAAACCATAAAAAATCCTATATTTTTCAAAGACTTTACTTTAATGAGACTCTGCAGAATCACAATATTATAATAAGATATAACGAAGGGGTAGACAACACTGAGCAAAAGTGCTTCATGCATAAAATAAGAGAGATAAGATACTACAAAAAGCAGAGTAATAAAGAGTGCTTTAAGTGAATATTCTACTCTTATACTGATTGCAGCAACAACACCTAAAAGGTGAAAAAGAATAATTTCAGTACTAAAACCACCTCTCCAAATAGCCATCATTGCATCGCGTGAGAGTGTCTCAAAGAGTGATGAATCTAAAAATACCCAAATCACCATTAAATAAAGAGGGTAAGAATAAAATTTATTAAAACAAAGAGCTTCTGTAGTAATTTTTTTTCTTTGCAAAAATAGATACCCAAACATGGCAACAGCACTCAAAAAAAGCCCGAGTATTTCTCTGTGCATGGGGTTTGTATTAAAAAACAGTGTTGAAAAGGTATAAGAAAGACCAAGGGCAACACCTAAATCAATGAGTGTTGCCTTTTTCAAGGTTTGAATAATAATAGGAGAAATGCCCCCGACACTCAAACCAAGAAGAAAGAGTGTCACAGCATTAAAATCTGGATAAAAAAATGTTGTAAACATTTGTAGGGCGAGTAAAACGATGGCTTTATGGTCTGTTTTAAAAGGAATATATACATTCAAATATGTTCCTATTATGCCACCTATAGGCAGATACATAATTGAAAAAATATCAGAATGAAATATTTCCACCACACCAGTCTGCGCGATAAGGAGATAAAAACTGAGCTCTGCAAATACAAAAAGTATCAAAAAAACACTAAACATTTTTTGCCCTTTGAACATACTCTGGTCTATAAAACCAGATAATAAATACAGAGGCATACATAAAATCAAATCCAAAAATCACAAGTGCTTCATAACCAAGCTTATGTGAAAGATAGAGCGATAAGAATATACCACCTATAAAAAATCTTATAATTGCCGTCGCAAAGGTTAAAATCTGCTCTGAATCTGTATAACGCATTGCCAAATAATGCAACAGTCCTGTACACATTACAAATCCAAAGACAACATACGCATACACGCCGTCAAAATAAAACCCCAATAGCGGGTAGAGATAACTTGCCGACAGAATAAGAAAAAGACCGCCAAAGCCATCATTTGCAATCCCAATCAAATTGTAGATTTGCAAGTTTGATAACTTTATGTCCAAAAGTATAAGATAGAAACATGAAGAAATGATGAAGAGTCCGCTTATGCTGCGTATTGTCCATAATGTTACAGTATCAAATGTAATATAGCCCGCTTCCACAAAACCGTTAAGCGTCAATGCAGTAAAAATACCCAGCATTCCAAAGAGATATTGTTTTATAAAGAAAGAGGTGTAGAGTTTTTTTATAATGTCTGTGTACATACTCAGTGCCATAAACAAAACACCTACACCCATAGCGATATGTGCGTGCGCTACTACAAGATCGTTTCTGTGAAAAATCCATCGAATAGACTCGATGAATAAGATATTGCCTTCAACATCCACAAATAAAAAAGCACTTATCGATATAAGTAGAAGAAATTTTGCCTCTTTTGGTATTACGGCATCTTTGTACCATCGATACATGAGCGGAATATATAAAAATGTCAGCCATTGAAAAAACCACTCTTCTCCATATGTCAGAGGTCCCATAAAAAGTCTGTGCAACACAGAAAGCAGATAAAAAAGAGCCGGAATAATCCAAAAAATATGCCATCTTGCGCGAAATCTGTTTGTAGAGAGTAACTTTATAATGAGATAATAAACAGGAATAAGTGCCAAACTCATACCAAGTGTATTGTCGCCATGTGGTCCGCTTACGGTTGACCCCACCTGACCTACAACAGGGTTCATCAAAAAAAGCAGGACAAAAGGAGCTGCGACAACTACTTTCAGACTGATTGAAACCCATAAGGGCTTTTTTGCATACTCTTTGATGTATTCGTACAGACCTAAAATATAAAACAGCCCTGCAAATGCCAAAATACCATTGAGACTGTAATGAAAATCATAAAATGCCAAACCGCGTGTCACACCCATTAGCAAGCTGAGTGTCATTACGCTCAAAAAAACATACCAAAACAGAGAATAGATTTCCAAATATTTGAGTGCTTTTTTGTTCATACCCAAATCTTTGTGCAACAATAAAAATGGAAGATATGAAAGCATCAGAGGAATAAAACCGTAGAGCATCAAAGAGAGATGCACGGCACGTACATTTGTAGGATTAAGCATCTGTGAATTAATTGTAATGCCTAAAAGGTTCAAAGAATAAAGGAATCCAAAAGAGAGCCCTATGATAAAAAAGAGCAGTGAAATATAAAAATGTTTTTTAATTGTAGTTTGAAATATGTCCATCATTCATCTCGTAAATAGTATCGGCGTTTTTCGCCTGTTGCAAGTCGTGTGTCACCACGACAACTGTTATGTGGTCTCTTTCTGCTATTTTCTTTAAAAGCGCAAAAACGTTCCTTGAGTTTTTTGAGTCTAAATTACCTGTAGGCTCATCCGCAAAAATTACTTTTGGATGATTTGCCAAAGCCCTTGCAATGGCAACTCTTTGTCTCTGCCCACCTGAAATCTCATACGGATAGCGCTCACGCAGTGATTCTATTCCGAGTTCTTCTAAAAGCGTTTGTACGCCGGCTCTGTTTTTTTTATCTATGGCAAGTGTAATATTTTCATACACCGTTAAATAGTTGATGAGATAGTGAAATTGAAAGATAAATCCGATATTTTTTCTTCTAAAGTTGTCTATTTTCTTTATTCTTTTTGTGTCATTTCCTATAATCTCCACACTACCCTGTGTAGGTGTTAAGAGTGTTGATAAAATAGAGAGCAGGGTCGTTTTTCCACTACCACTTTCACCTACAATCGCTACAAATTCTCCCTCTTGCACCGAAAAATTAACAGCATGTAAAGCCTCATCACTGCCATATCTGTGTGTGAGTGATTTTGCTTCTATCATCATCTTAATTTCCTCTTTGAATGAGCGTAACAGGATCGACTTTAAGAGCTGTATACACTGGAATTAAAGAGCCTAAAACCGTCATAACTACGGTTGCGATAAAAACAGAGACCGCAAGCTGCACATCGATGCTGCCACTGACATAACCTTGGAATTTGTCAATGTTTTTTATAAATTCCAGAGCTACAACAGAGACAAAATATGCACTCACAAAAGAAAAAAATCCTGTGACAACTCCTTCTAAAACAATGAGTGAAGCAATTTTGGCAGAAGAGATGCCTAACGCTTTCATAATGCCAAACTCATCTTTTCTCTGCAGTACCGTAATACTCATAATTGAGCCAATAGCGATAAGCCCCATCACAAAAGCAATGAGAGAAACAAGCGAAGATGAAGTGTTGATAATTTTAAACTGGTTGTAGTGATTCACAAAGTCTTTCGTTGATTTTACGGCAATGTCTGCATCGAGTTGTGTAATATATTTCATAATCGTCTGAGAATTTTGTGCAAGATTTATATTGACATAGAGCATAGAAGCCGACTTATTAAAAATTGCAGCGGCATCTTCTAAATTCATAACCACGCCACCATTTTCAAAACCGATTTCACTACGAAAAACACCGCTAAGTACAAAACTTTTATTGGCAATATGCGGCTCTTTTTTGTTTGTCAATGCTTTGTAAATGGAAGTACCGACAAGCACTTCACCCTTTTTAGGATAATGTCCAGATTCCAATTTATATCTTGAATAAAGATTTTTTGAAACACCATAAACAGCAACGATGGGCAGAGACTCCACAGGACTTGCTCCGACAATAAGCGCGGAAACACGCTTCACCCCTGCGATTTTTTCAATCTTTGGCATCAATTGCGTGTCTACATTACTAAAAAAAGTATCGGAAATATTTTTTTGTGTCACGATGATATCACCGCTACTTTGCAAAATATTGGAATACATCGAGATAACACCATGAGAGATGGCACTGATGAGAAAAATAGCACTGATGGTCACAACAAGACTGAGATAAATCAAAGCAGTCTTCACTCTGTTTGCCCGCATCGCCTTCAATACAGTCGCTAATAACATTCACCCTCCTCTTTGGAGTTTGAAGTATAAGAGAGTTTTGTGAAGATTTAATGAAGATTAGATTGGAAGGATTAAAATTGCCCTGCTGCCTTTTTCTATTCCTTCACTTTGTATAAGCAAATCACCCTGTAAAAGTTTGGCAAGTTTTTTACTAAGAGAGAGTCCCAATCCTGTTCCTTTGTACTTTTTTTGTATTTTATGATCTAGCTGTGCGAAATCTTGAAACAGTTTTTCTACATCCTCTGCTTCAATACCTATGCCTGTGTCACTAATGCTCAGTTGCAACTCTTTTGTATCCAATGTTTCCAGTCGAATTTCAACTCCGCCTTTTTCTGTAAATTTTATAGCATTTGAGAGAAGATTTATAATGATTTGTTTCACAAAATAGGGATCTGTAAAGATGCTTTCTTCCTTACATCTTTGCATATCAAGTGAAATTGTGAGATTTTTCTGTTCCGCCAGCGGCGTGAGCATACTTACAACATTAAAAAGAAGCTCTTTTATATCTACCGTTTCATAATGGAGTTCCATCTTCCCTGCTTCTATCTTGGCGATGTCCAAAATACCGTTAATCATCTCTAAAAGATAGCTTGCCGAATTTTCAATATTGCCGATTATTTCCATCTGCTCCTGTTTTAACTTTTCATAAGTAATAAGATACTGTGTAAATCCAATAATAGCATTCAACGGTGTACGCAATTCATGACTCATATTGGAGATAAATGCCGATTTCGCCCGTGATGCCTGTGTGGTTGCATTAATAAGTCGAATTCTCTCAAGCTGTAGTGATATCATCGTTGCAATGGAGGTATAAAATCGCAACTCATTTTCACTAAAATCTTCTTTGTCAAAGAGAAGCGTACCATAACACTCTTTCGTATTTTTCTCAAAATTTGTTACATATATCTGTGCGCCTTCACTCTTTTTCTTTTCAAAATAAATGGGCTTATCATCTGTTAGATCTTGAATTTTTTCTATGGAAAGTTCTATGCACTCTGTTTCACTTTTTGTCTGAATAATAGCATTGAAAATACTAATAAGCTCTATAAAACGCTTTAGACGCAGTTTATTCTCTGTTTCAAGTTTTTCCAAAGCGGTGTCAGTGGTTGCTAGAAGTTCATTAAAAGCATCGCTTAGTTTTGCGATCTCATCTTTTACATCCAAATGAATGGAATGTTTATAATCTTTTTTGTGTGTAATATCCAAGACACTCTCTGTCAGCTTTTGCAATGGTCGAATGATTTTTTTAGCACTCACAAAAGAGACAAGGACAATCAGTAAAACAGCGATGGGCAGCATTAAACTCATAAAATTTATAAAATCATATAAAAAATCGAGTGCTTTTTCTTTTTTAATAACATTTACATAGTACCAGCCCTTTAAAAAATGTGAATGAAGCCGCTTATAGACTATGAGGTTTTTCTTTGTTATCAGACTGCCTTCTCGGCCTTGAAGCAGCAGATGACTTTGCTTATGCTCTCCTACAATATAATGACTTTTTTCATTCAAGAAATAACCATAAATATTTTTCCCCTTGGCTGTCAGATTTGCAAGATTATTCAGATTGTATTCTAGAAGCATATAACCCAAAAATTTGTGATTGAAACTGGCGTAGAGCTTTGTGTAAAAGATGAGATTATGTCCTTGCATAAAAAAATTCTGCTTTTTTTTTACTGCCGCTTGCAATGCATGTAAATATTTGTAGCGGCCTTGAAGATTATGTTCTGCAGAAGATGTGACATAGTTAAAAGAGGGATCTATAACGACAAACTCCAACTGAGCATGCATATCTTTTTTCTTTTGCAATAGCAGTCTTGCAAGTCGTTCATCAATATCACCAACGACAACATCATCAACAACATCTAATTTTGAAAGAAACTGTAGTTCTTTATCAGCACGCAGAAGTCTGTTTTGTGCTGTAGAGATGACACTTTGAATATTTTCAAACTCTCTTGAGAGAATATTTTGGGTAATTTTATCATGCGCATAAAAAATAAGATAGAGATAAACAATAGCAAAAGGAACAAGTCCTACGATTAAGAAGGCAGTAAGGAGTTTTTTTTGCATTAATCACTCCACCTGTATATGATTTTTACATTTTCTTGAGATGAAAAGTTTTTCTCGGGAATATAGCCCAAAGCCCCTTTGATCTTTGCCACAAATTTTATCATACTTTTAGAAGAGTGCATCACAAGCGGAGGTCGTACACCTTCGTAGTGCTGCATTATCCAAAATTCTCTCAAACGATTTCTTGACATCTTTAATATCTCTTTTTCAAAAGATTTTCGAGCAGCATCTTGTACATCTAAATTTACAGGAATTAATTTCACATCCCTAAAATAACGATGCTTTTTGAGATAAATCTGTTTGAGATAAAGACGCGAAATATTTGTCAGCTTCAGATCTTTATTTGCTATAAGTACATAGCTGTCAGCTTGTAGCAGTAATGCAGAAAAACTTAGAAATAAAAAAAATCTTTTCATTAGAACATAACCGAGAAAGAAGTAAGGAATTTATCCAATGCTTTATTACTGTGCACTTGGTATTCTACTTTGAACGCTACAGGATACACTGGTCTATATGTATATCCAAAAACAGCACTCGTGTCTTTTTTGATGCCATTCTCAATATCTATTTGTGCATTATAATGCTCAAGTCGAAGCACCGGATAATGGTGTGAAGCGATTTCGTATGTTGCTTGCAGATAAGTTGAAAGTTTTACCGCGTCCTCTCTGTTGTCATCTCTATGGCCAAGTCCACCCATCACTTTTATAGTATCATTATCATAAAGAAAGCTCAGGTATCCATAGTAGTTATCAACATAAGCTTGTGTATGATTTTTTTTATGAAAATAGCCTCCATTGAGTTTTACGCTGAGATTGTCATAGCTATACTCCAAACCTAGACCAAAATGTTTTTTAATGTAAAAATTATTATACGCTTCATCTAGCGAATTATTATCTTGCAAAGTAATATTTACACTCACTTCTGATTGCGTGAAGAGATGATATTGCAGGTCTATACCGGTCGTATATTTAGGAAATACCACCCTTGCGGTAACAGGAGAGGATGTTGTGTCACGCAGGACATTAATGGGGGTAAGATTCCAATACCCTACATTAGAATTATATTTTCCAAAACGTGCCATAAAATTTTCATTTGCCGTATAATCCGCATAGAGTCGTTCAGCATAGAGTTTTGTATCTTTGGTCGTGGTTGTTTTACCATTGTCATATGTTTTTACATAGTAGTTTTTAAACTCCATCTCTGCCATATAAGAAAATTTATGATAGCTGCCATAACTTAGCAATGCCATATCGTTCAAACTTACTTTTTGCAAATCACCTTTGCTGTAACTGGCATAATCGAGAGAAAAATAGCCTCCAACATATAGAGGAGTATCACCAAGCTGATAGCCTTCACCAAGTTCATACTCTTTGGCAGAAACTATTGTCAACAAACAGATGAAAAGTAAAAATATTTTTTTCATAAAGAGCTACTTTTCAACTTTAAGAGTATAACCGATTCCACGTACCGTTTGAATAATATTATATTCACCAAGTTTTTTACGAATATTTTTAATATGCACATCCACAAGATTGCTATTACCAAAAGAGGCAAAATCTTTCATAATCGATTCATTGAGCTGATAGCGTGTCAAAATAACATTGTTATTTTGCAGTAGCAATTTTAAAAGGTCATACTCTGTTGTCGTTAAGTCCAAAGGAGTATTGTCTAAAAGAATTTCATATTTGAGCATATTGAGTTGCAGTCTGCCAACTTCCACCACAGAGCTTTTTTGAGAGGCTTCTCTGCGTGAAACAGCTCTTATGCGCGCTAAGAGTTCCACCATGGAGTAGGGTTTTGTAATATAATCATCTGCTCCGGTATCAAGAGCAGCAGCCATTTCCTCCGTGTCATTTTCACTTGTTATCATAATAATTGAGACTTCTGGAGCCAACTCTTTTCGACACTCTTGCAAGAGCTTATATCCGCTACCGTCACCCAAGTTCCAATCGAGTAAAATAAGGGCATAGATATTCTCTTCAATACATTCTTTTGCCTCTTTATAACTATACGCAAGCTCTACGCTCTGCTTTTCAGCTACAAGGGTTTTTTCTAAAAATGTGGCACTATCCTTATCATCTTCTACTATAAGTATATTCATTGTATTCTCATTTTATTATTTTTGATTATATCATTGAAAATCTTCATTAAATCTTCATATTAAAATACTACAGTATCAAAATGAAGATTCAATGAAGAAAAAGGGTGCAGTGTGGACAAAATACAGAGAGGTTTCAAATATTTTCCTTTTAAAACGATTGCATTACACCCACAAACTCTTGATGATTCACTTCAAGGTATAAAGATAATTCAACTCTCAGATCTACATCTACATCCAAGAGTCTCTCTATCTTATCTACAATCTCTTGTAGCACAAATTAATGCAAGGTGTCCTGATTTAGTAGTTTTTACCGGGGATGTCATTGAATGTAATGCCAGCAAACTTAAAAAACAACTGGAAATTTTTAAAAACATAGATGCGCTTACTTACTATGTTACCGGTAATCACGATATATTTTATGGAACAAAAAAACTACAAAAAATTCTAGAAGAAAATGATATTCTTTGCTTAGATAATAGACGCATTCACTTAAAAATACGAGGTCAGTTATTGCAACTGATTGGAGTAAGTGACAGATATAG
Organism: Sulfurimonas sp.; assembly: GCA_027019325.1. Lineage (GTDB taxonomy): Bacteria > Campylobacterota > Campylobacteria > Campylobacterales > Sulfurimonadaceae > Sulfurimonas. Next base: position 15,715 of record JALUWT010000113.1, on the reverse strand, counting down.
TTTTTTAAGAGGGCACAAAAGAGCTCTTAACGAACTTTTCTCTACAATAGATAAAAATGTATTTACCATTTTACTCGCACACCAACCAAAAGATATAGAACATATCAAAGATGCAAGAGTGGACATACAACTCAGTGGTCATACCCATGGCGGACAAATTTTTCCTTTTACTTATCTCGTGAAGATGTTTCAACCCTATCTTTCCGGTCTGTATAAAAAGAACAAAACCCTCCTCTATGTAACAAACGGTCTAGGATATTGGGGGATTGGTCTTCGATATAAAGCAAACAGTGAGATTCCTGTTTTCACACTATCATAATTAGACTTCTCTAATCCCAAAGTACGCTTACTCCATACTCTTCATTTAAAATAATAGTTTTGGTGTAGTAGATTTTTTTACCATACTTTTTACTCAGTAGTTCAACTTCTAACCCCTGCTCGCTAAGCAGCTCACGCACCTCTTTATAGGAAAGCCATTTTCCATATTTTGCTAAAGAATTCTGCCAAATTCTAAAGTTACATGTAGACTCCTGTGTCACTTCAAACATCTCACCATCTTCTGTTGTCCAGTGTGCGTTTGAGCAGGCATAAAGTTTTACTTTTTTCCCTCGTACCTCTTTGTCACGCACCTCAATCTCACCATCCTCACAATAAGGGCATTTCCCCAATATCATAATTTCTCTCCTAACTTCTTTAGCTCAATTATAATAGTTTTTAAAAGAAGTGAAGTATTTTATTGCTATTTGACATATTTTCAACTGGAGATTTTAGAAGTCTCATCTTGTGTTATTTTTCCATTTTCACTAACATACTCTTTACCCCACTCATACATATCCATTAGCATTGGTTTAAGTTTTTCTCCAATCGGCGTGAGCGAATAGACAACTTTAGGAGGTATTTGTGCATAAACCTCTCTATTAATTATATTTTTTTCTTCAAGTTCTTTAAGTTTAATGGTCAGTGTTTTTTGACTTATTTGACTAATATTTTCACTCAGTTCTTTAAACCTTTTATCATCTTCAAGCAGATACCAAATAACTGCAAGTTTCCATCTGTCATTAAAAATATCCAATGTTACTGATACCGGACAGGTATATTCTTTATCATTTATATAATACATGTATATCCTTCGTATTAGTAAAATTATAACATATTTACCTTTAATATCTATTACTTACCTAAAGTAATGTAAGGGATATTAAAGTTTATCCAAGCTATACTTCTTTTATAAATTTACTAAAAAGGTTCTGTATGCACGATTTTACATATTATAATCCAACAAAAATAGAGTTTGGAAAAGAAAAAGAACATAATATTGGTGAGTATATAGGCCAATTTGGTATTAAAAAAGTTCTTCTTGTTTATGGTACTGGCAGTATCAAAGCAAGTGGATTGTATCAAAGGATTATAAATTCACTCAATAAACATGACATTATTTTTGAAGAACTTGACAATGTTGTAAGTAATCCACTCCTTAGCAGAGTAAACGACGGTATAAAAATAACCAAACTATCTGGTATAGAAGCTGTTTTAGGCGTGGGTGGTGGTTCTGTAGTCGACAGCGCGAAAGCAATCGCTGCAGGAGCTTTATATGAGGGAGATGTTTGGGACTTTTTCATCCATAAAGCACAAATAACACAGGCACTTCCAGTATTTACAGTAATGACGCTCTCAGCAACAGCAAGTGAAATGAATGGAAATTCAGTTGTTTTAAATGATGAAACGCAGCAAAAATACTCTATATCTTCTGTACTGCTTAATCCAAAAGTTTCTGTCATCAATCCACAGCTTATGGCAACAGTATCTAATGAGTATTTAGCGTATTCGGCTGTTGATATTATTGCTCACAGTATTGAGATCTATTTTACAGCGACAGATCATCCTAAATTTAATTCAAGAATTGTAGAATCGATTGTTAAAACTGTCATTCAAACAACAGAAATTCTTATAAAAAATCCAGATGACTATAATGCAAGAGCAGAATTTGCATGGGTAGCGATACAAGCACTTAATGGCTTAACACCTGCCGGTACAGCTGGGGGAAGTTTTCCAAATCATATGATAGAACATTCACTTTCTGCCTTATTTAATATAGCCCACGGAGCTGGCTTAGCAATAGTAATTCCTGCTTGGATGAAATGGTATAAAGAACAAAACAAACCTCAATTTGAGAGATTTGCAAAAAAAATATTTAATGTAGAGAATGCAGATGAGGGAATAAGCGACCTTGAAGCATGGTTTAAAAAAATTGGAGCACCGACGAGCCTTAAGGATGCTAATATCCCATCAAAAGCAATACCAGAACTTGCACAAAATGCACATGCACTGGCTAATGTTTGGGGTATAGGTGAAATATATTCAGCAAATGTTATTTCTGATATACTTGAAAAAGCATAATAAATAAACTAAAAGGATTAAAAAATGAAAAATAAATTTATGGAAGCAATGGATTTTCGTCATGCATGCAAAGTATTTGACAAAACAAAAAAAATATCTGATGAAGAGATGCACTATATACTTGAATGCGGAAGAAAATCACCCTCATCATTTGGTATGGAAGCTTGGAAATTTTTAGTCATTACTAATGAAGAGTTAAAAGTCAAACTCAGACCAGCATGCTGGGATCAAGAACAAATCACTTCATGCTCACACTTAGTAATAGTACTTACAGGAATTGATAGCGTCAAAGTAGAATCTGGCGAAGTTGAAAAACGCTTTGCCCGCCGTGATATGCCTAAAGAGTCTTTGGAGATGTATATGGGACTTTACACAAAACATTTGGCTCATACACTCAGCAGTGATGAAAACATTTACTGTTGGACTGCAAAACAGACTTACATTGCTGCTGCAAATATGATGACTGGCGCTGCGTTTATCGGTATAGATTCATGTCCTATTGAGGGTTTTGAAAAAGAAAAAGTTGAAGAGATTTTAGAACTCGATACAAGCAAATTTCAACTTGCAATGGTCTTGCCATTTGGTTACAGACTCAATCCACAGCCTGAACAAATCAGACTGCCTTTTGATGAAGTAGTAGAGTTTATAAAATAAGGATTTATTATGAGTATACTTTTTACACCATTAAAAATCGGGAGTATAGAAATAAAAAATAGGATCATTATGGCACCAATGACCCGAACTCGAGCTGTAAAAGGAAGAGTACCAAATGATTTGATGGCAACTTATTATGCACAAAGAGCAAGTGCAGGTCTTATTCTCACCGAAGCTACATGCGTCACTCCTATGGGTGTAGGTTATCCTGACACTCCAGGAATTTGGTCTAGCGAGCAAGTCAAAGGCTGGAAAAAAATCACTCAAGCTGTTCATGAGAAAGGTGGAAAAATAGTTATGCAACTTTGGCATGTTGGAAGAATTTCTCATTCAAGTTATCTTGGTGGGAAACTTCCAGTTGCTCCTTCACCAATCAAACCGGCTGGTCATATTTCGCTTATGAATCCGACTACACCCTATGAAACACCCCATGCCTTAAACATTGAAGAAATAAAAGAGATCATCGAAGCTTATAGGACTGGAGCACAGCATGCCAAAGAAGCAGGTTTTGATGGTGGAAGCATTGAGAACAGAGCACGCTTACTGTTAGAAGTAACTGATGTTGCAATCAGCGTTTGGGGTGCAGATAGTGTTGGTGTTCACTTATCACCCAGAGGTGATATGAGCGATATGGGAGACTCAAATCCTCTGGAAACTTTTAGCTATGTTGTAAAAGAACTTGATTCAAGAAATATTGCCTTTATCTTTACAAGGGAATATCAAGGCGAAGATAGTCTCTCACCAAAATTAAGAAAGTTGTTTAAAGGTACATTTATTGCCAACGAAAAGTTTACAAAAGAGAGTGCCGAGAAAGCAATAAAATCAGGACTTGCTGATGCTGTTGCATTTGGTATTCCTTTTATTTGTAATCCAGATTTAGTTGAAAGATTTAAAACAAATGCAAAACTAAATGAGCCTAATTTTGATACATTTTATGGTAAAAGTGAAGTTGGATATACAGACTATCGACTTAATTAACAAGATAGAAATCCACTATTTTCAACTTCGACTTAATAGAATACAAAAACGTTTAGGAAATCAACTATACAAACAACTCACGGAACTTTTTGAAAAAGCATTTTCACGGCATATGCAACCGGAGACAAAAGATCTCTTTAGAGGTTGTCTTTCGAGGCAATGAAGACGAGGTACTTTCATTTATGAAAAAAACAAAAATATGATACAATTTGTCTATGCAAAACAATTCCAAACAATTAAAGCTTTTAGATAATACAAATAAAATTTTTGAAGATGAGTTTTACAAATATGCCAAGCCTTTTGAGTATAAAAAGGGCTCATCTCCGTTTTATCCCGATGACCTGCTCAAATATTTTTATGTTGTTGTAGACGGCAAAATAAAAACCTATCAAATCAACTTTCAAACCAATAAAGAACAGACCATCTTTATTTACAAACGCGGTGACATGTTTGATGTCATCTCTCTGCTTGATCATCAAGCCCATGATGTCGTTTATGAGGTTTTAGAAGATTGTAAAGTTTTACAGCTCCCCATAGAAAGAGCTCGGTACTGGCTAAAAAATGACAGCGCCTTTAATCAAAAGTTTTTTCCTTATCTCGCGGCACAGATGCGGCACACTGAAGATCTTGCAACGGAGTTAGCACTCTACGATACAAAAGACAGACTCGTAAACCTACTGCTTGACAATCTCAACCCAGGCAAACATTTTAGATACAATCTCCTGCAAAACCTCTCAAATTCTGAAATCGCAAAACTTCTCGGCACTGTCCGCCATGTAGTCGAGCGCTCGCTCAAACAGCTCAAAGCAGACAATCTCATAGAGACAAGCAGGCGTAACATCAAAATAACCAATTTCAAAAAATTACGGGAAAAAGCTTCTCAAATACTACTTAAATAATAAAAATCTATTTACTCCATGTTAAAATAAAAGTTATAAAATTTAATTTGAAATTAAATGATGAAGGATTATAAAATGAAAAAAATCGTAACAAGTTTACTTCTTGCAACACTTTTAGGCACAGCAGCAAATGCAGCATCAAATGCTACTAGCCCTTATGATGCAGATTTTACAAAGATGAACCAATACTTTAACTCTTTAATAGAGTCACACCTCACAAGTGCAAAACTCAACAACATCGGATACCCAAGAATGGATATCTCAGACTCTACAAAAGAAATAGTAATTAAATTTGACCTAGCAGGGGTGAATAAAGAGAACATTAAACTCTCTATCAGTGATGACAAAATTTTAACACTTAAAGGTGAGAAGACAGCATCCAAAGAAAATAAGTCAAAAGATTATGTCAAAAAAGAGATTTTTTACGGCAGCTTTGAAAAAGCGATTCAACTACCTGAAAACATTGATGAGAGCAAACTCTCTACAAAATTTGAAAACGGAATTTTAACAGTCAGCATCCCAAAAACTGAGATTAAAAAACCAAAGGCAAAAGTTATTCCTATAAAATAAGAACTTTTTGCTAGAATTCGATTATGAATTCATATAGAGACAAGTTTAACAAAACCGTTACAAATACATTCTACTCAAAACTTCCTCAAGATGAACAGAAGTTCATCGAGGAGTTGGCATTCAAACAGAGATTTTCCCATCAGGAGCTCTTACAGATTATAAATATGGCCCGCGATTTAGAGATGTGGAATGAAGCACCTGTAAGTAAGATTTTTTCCGACCATCCCTCACGCAAGGTTGCCTTTGCAAAACTCAAAAAGAAATATGAAGCTATTCGCAATGCACCCAACTCCTATGAAGATTTTGAGCTCAAGAACATTCCAAAAGAGCAAAAGTATACGTTTAAAACAGAGGCTAAAGAGGGCTTTGGTCTGGGTCTCTGTCCGGTTGCAAGCGAAAAGACGCGCTGCTGTAATCTTCTCACCCTCGATGCAGTTGAGTCCTGCGGCTTTGACTGCTCCTACTGTTCCATTCAGAGCTTTTACAATCAAAACACTATCACCTTTGATGCCACTTTTACACAAAAGCTCTTAAATCTTCAGCTCGACCCAAACAAAACCTACCATATAGGAACAGGTCAGGCAAGTGACTCGCTGATGTTTGGCAATCGCGAAGGTATTTTGGATGCACTTTTTGAATTTGCCCGTAAAAATCCAAATGTTATACTGGAGTTTAAAACTAAATCGGAGAATATCAAGTACCTGCTTGAAAATGCAGTCCCTAAAAATATTTTCTGTACCTGGAGTCTCAACACCCCGACCATTATCGAAAATGAAGAGCACCTCACAGCTTCATTGGACAAACGCATCGCAGCAGCACGAAAACTCGCAGATAAAGGTGTAAAAGTGGGTTTTCATTTTCACCCTATTGTAGAGTATGTCGGCTATCTTGACGAATATCAAGCGCTATATGAAAAACTTATACTACAATTCGAACCTTCAGAGGTAGCCCTTGTCAGCTTTGGGACATTGACTTTTATAAAGCCTGTCATTAAGCAGTTGCGTGAGCGTGAGTTTCGCAGTAAAATCACACAGATTCCACATGAAGATGCAAGTGGAAAGACATCGTACCCCGAAGCGACAAAGATAGCAATGTTCAAACATGCGTATGAGAGTTTTAAACCCTGGCAGCAAGAAGAAGACAGTGTCTTTTTCTATCTCTGCATGGAACCCCATGAACTCTGGGCAAAAACATTTGGATATCAATATGCTACCAACAATGATTTTGAACATGCGATGCTCGCAGCGTACTGCAAAAAAATCGAGCAAGATTATTTAATTTAGGAATATTATGAATAACCAGACAAAACAAAACTATTTTTTATCACAACCACATCAACCCTTTTTCCTCCTGGGAATCAGCAATGCAATTGTCATGATGCTTATCTTTGCGCTTGCATATAAAGGAGTGGTGCCACTAGAAGTTGACAGTAGATTTTTTCATGTTTACAGCCTTATCTTTTTAGTTTTTACCAATGTTTTTACAGGATTCTTATTTACTACCTTTCCAAGATTTAACCAAAACGATGTCATCGAAAAATCTTACTATACAAAGATCTTTTACACCAATGTTCTGGGTTCGCTTCTTTTTCTTATCGGAGCACTTACGAATCTCTACCTCGTTATCTTTGCGATGCTTTTGCTTTTCACTGCACAGCTTTTCATCGTTATAAAATTGCAAAAGATTTTTTTAACGGGGCATGCACCGGATAAAACAGACTCTTTTTGGATTTTGACAGCACAATATTTTGGTATAGGCGGGCATCTGCTGTTTATCACAGCTATTGCTTTTAATCTTTTTGTAATCATCCCGACAGCGATCAATATCACCTTTTATCTTTACCTTATTTTTCTTGCTTTTAGTGTAGGACAGCGGATGATTCCTTTTTTCTCTCACTCATGGGCAGAGAAAAATCCAAACTTCATCAAAATCATCTTTGTGCTTTTTATCTTTAAGAGTATTTTTGCCTCTGCAGCTTTTCAAATCCCAGAGATTGTCATAGACATCATTCTTGCAAGCTATATGCTCAAAGAGTTTTTACGTTGGGATCTGCATCCATTGCGCTCACCATCCATTCTCTGGGTACTGCATCTCTCACTCTTTTGGCTGCCGACCGCTTTTGCACTCTCTGCTATTACACTTACAGCCGAGTTGGTTTTTGATACCTCTTTTTACTTTTTAAATATCCACCTGCTTGCCATTGGATTTTTGACAACAGTTCTCATCGGTTTTGGAACACGTGTAACACTCGGTCACGCAGGTATGCCGCCACAAGCAGACAAGTTTGCAACTTTCATCTTCTTCTTCATTCAGCTTGTTGTAGTGCTGCGTGCACTCTTTAGCATCAACGTCGCTTTTGGATGGGGAGCAAACTTTCTCTTTGATATATCGTTCACAGCTTGGTTGCTCCTCTTTTTACTCTGGGGCGGACGCTATGGGAAAATTCTCATTTTTGGTAAAAGAGCTTAGTTTATTCTATAAACCTGATCTGCTCTGTTGCCGTCTTTGATGATTTTCACTCTGTCGCCGACAAGAAAATTTTTCCCTTTAACAACTACGACGACATCTCTGCCATCATCAAGTTTCACAGAAAGTTCTGAAGCATTTGCTTTTGCAGCTTGACTGCCTGCATAAGCACCACCCAAACCACCTGCTAAGGTTGCAAGAGTACTTCCTCTTCCCTGTCCAACCATAGAACCAAGAACAGTACCGACAATAGCACCTATAAATGTTCCTGTACCGTTATCGCTGATAACAACCGGTCGTATACTTTGCACTGTTCCGATTTCATAGGTTTTTATCTGCTGATAAGAATCTCCACTATACTCTGGCCCACTATTTGTCGCACACCCTGTTAAAATCAACATTGCCGTTAATGATGACGCTACCAATATTTTTTTCATAACTACTCCTTTGCAGTACTCTTACTATCCTATTATAACCCAAAAATGTTAGCAGTTTGTTAATACATCAACATATCTTGATGTATTATAAATATTTAGCTATACTATCGAAAATTTTGGGATTATAAAAAAGGATATTTCTACCATGCTTACTGCTTCACTCATATTTTTCATCACCCTCGTTTTCGTTATCTGGCAGCCGCGTGGCTTGCAGATTGGGACAGCTGCTATTATCGGGGCCATAGTTGCACTGCTTGTCGGAGTTGTAAACTTTGACGATGTTGTCGTCGTTTTTAATATCATCTGGGATGCAACGCTTGCTTTTGTCGGCATCATCATCCTCTCTATGGTACTTGATGAAATAGGTTTTTTCGAGTGGGCGGCGTTAAAAATGGCAAAGCTTTCAAATGGCAACGGAAGATTAATGTTTTTCTACTCTATCATTCTTGGTGCAGTCGTTGCAGCCCTTTTTGCAAATGACGGCGCAGCTCTCATTCTCACGCCAATTTTACTCGCAAAGATGAAAATCCTCAAGCTCAATACAAAAACAATTTTAGCATTTTTACTCGCAGGCGGCTTCATCAGTGACTCCGCTTCCCTTCCTTTTGTCTTCTCAAATCTGACAAATATTGTGACAGCGGACTATTTTGGCATAGGTTTTATCACTTTTCTTTCAAATATGATTTTACCTTATCTTGTGAGTGTTGCTGCTTCCATGTTCTTTTTGTTTCTCCTTTTACATAAAGACATTCCAAAGAAAGTTGACATCACACTTCTACCTGACCCAAAATCTGTTTTGAAACATTATGGACTTTTTAAATTTTCCTGGTTTTTTCTTGCATTTTTACTCGCAGGCTATGCCATTGGTGACATCTACCACATTCCCGTCTCTGTTTTTGCTTTAAGCGGAGCTATCATCTTTTTACTTATTGCTTCACGCCTCAAAGCAGTGCATGCAAAAACAATCATCAAAGAAGCTCCTTGGCAGGTTGTCTGGTTTTCACTAGGTCTGTATGTCGTTGTGTATGGACTCAAAAATGCCGGTCTGACAGATGAAATAGCCCAAGTCCTAGAGTACCTCAACACACAGAGTCAAACTGTCGCAATCGTAGGCACAGGTTTTATTGCCGCAGGGCTCTCAGCCGTCATGAACAATATGCCGACAATTATGATTATGGATATTTCCCTGCATGATATCTCAAACCAATCGATGATATATGCCAACATCATCGGCTGTAACCTCGGACCAAAAATGACACCGTTTGGCTCACTTGCCACTCTGCTTTGGCTGCACTCTTTAGAGAAAAAAGGTGTACAGATCTCTTTCTGGTCCTACTCAAAATTCGGACTTATCATCACACCTCCGGTATTACTCATAGTGCTTTTATCTCTTAGCTATATGTAAATTAAAATATATATTTTTGTGACTATTTATGATATACTACTTTTTTAAATAAAATGAAAAAAATAGTACTAAGTACTTTATTAGCAGGACTAATGTTCTCTCCTGTAATGTTATCTGCAGCAGAAACAGGTAATTCAAAATCAGACCTATACGTTGGTCTCGATGTAGGTAAAAATAGCAATACTTTTACAGTAGACACTGGTTCAGCATCTGGAGATATTGATATTGACAGTAAATACCTTAAATTAAAATTTGGTACAGTAAGTGAAAGTGGATGGAGACTTCAAGGTTATTTTTCAAGTGAAAAATATGACGAACCACTTTTTGATAATACTCATGACAGACTCAATGAACTTGGTGTTGATGTTATAAAAGGTTTTGCTATTACACCAAAATTTTCACCATTTATTCAAGTAGGTCTTGGCTATGGTTGGATGAATGTTGATGGCTATGATACAAGTTCTTTAAAAGAATTTAATTTAAAAGCGGGAGCTGGTCTTATGTACTCAATAACAGATATGTTTGAAGTACTTGCAGGAATTGATTTTCAAGCAAAAAGATGGTCTGATATCAGTAATGGCTCAACAACAGCTACAATAACTGAAACAAGCAGAAAATTCTATATAGGTACAAACTTCCATTTCTAAAATTCTGTGGATATGGTTTTTATAAATCATATCCCTTATCTTCCTTAACTAACCCAAATATTGCTATAATGTCATACTTTAAAAAACGGAATTACCAATGAACAAAACAATCAGCCCCTACTTAGAGCTGGGAAAAATAAACACACTTCGCGTCGACAGAGAGACACCTCACGGTGTTTTCATTATGGCAGAGGATGGCAATGATGTCCTCCTTCCACAGGCTTACACAATAGAGACAATGGTAGAAGACTCTCTTGTAGATGTTTTTCTCTATACAGACTCCGAAGACAGACTCATCGCGACAACACTGACTCCTCACGCAATGCTCGATGAGTTTGCACTTTTAGAGGTCGTCGATGTAGCACCTTTTGGTGCTTTTATGGACTGGGGACTGCCTAAAGACCTGCTCGTGCCAAAACAGCTGCAAAAAACTCCTTTTGTTGTTGGTGAAAAGCGCTTTATAAAAGTCATTTATGATGAGAGAACACACCGTTTGGTCGGCAGTGAAAAGCTCGGTGACTTTTTCGACAAACATCCAAAAGGACTTTCACCTCATAAAGAGGTCGATATCCTCGTCATCGCAAGAACGCCGCTTGGTTACAAATGCATCGTCAATGACAAATATGAAGGGCTCATTTATCATAATGAGATCTTTGAGAACATAAACCTCGGGGACAAAAGAAAAGCCTATGTTAAAACTATCCGTAAAGATGGGAACATCGACTTGAATCTCAGAGCAGCAGGAAAAAAACAGAGTGCCTCTTCAGCGGATAAAGTCTTAGAACTGCTCAAAGAAAATGGCGGCATTATGCCCTACAACTACAAAAGTGATGCAGAGCTTATCAAGAACGCTTTTGGACTGAGCAAAAAAGAGTTCAAACGCTCGCTTACAAAACTGCAAGACGATGGTACAATAGAAGTCAAAGATACAGGTATCTATCTCAAGGATTAGCAGATGGCAAAAAAGAAAAAAGCAGTTGAACTGACCCAAAAAAAGCTGGAGTTTACAGAGAATGATATAACGTACAAACTCATACGTTTCAAACCTGAAAATATGACGCTCGATGTCATCCGCTATGAAAACGGGGAAAAGTTAGGGGAATTTAATATCTCTTTTGCCCATCTTCCTAAAGCACTTAAGAAAACAATCAAACCAAACTAACTATAATATTTCAATTAGATAACAAGAAGGAATATTATGGCAGACTCATATTTGGACACTACCCCTGATGAAAATGGATTTTTCGGTAAATATGGAGGTTCATTTATCCCTCCGATGCTAGAAGAACCTTTCGCCCAAATTCAAAAAGCATACCAAGAGTTGAAAAATTCTCCAGAATTTATAAAAGAGTTAAAGTATGTCCGTAAACACTATCAAGGACGTCCTACCCCTATCTCTTTTGCAAAAAACCTGACGGAGCATTGCGGTGGAGCAAAGATATACCTCAAAAGAGAAGATCTCAACCACTCCGGGGCACATAAATTAAACCACTGTATGGCAGAAGTCATTCTTGCAAAACATCTTGGCAAGAAAAAAGTTATAGCCGAGACCGGTGCCGGGCAACATGGTGTTGCACTGGCTACGGCTGCAGCATATTTTGGACTTGAATGTGAGATACATATGGGTGAAGTAGATATTAAAAAAGAGCATCCAAATGTAGTGCGTATGAAAATACTTGGAGCAAAAGTCGTCCCTGCCACACATGGATTAAAAACACTCAAAGAGGCTGTAGATTCTGCCTTTGAAAAGTATATCGAAACGTATGATGAATCTCTTTACTGCATTGGAAGTGTTGTAGGTCCCCATCCTTTTCCTATGATGGTGCGAGATTTCCAGTCCATTGTTGGATTTGAAGCAAAGGAGCAGTTTATGGAGCATGAGAATGCACTTCCTTCTGCTGTTGTAGCTTGCATTGGCGGAGGGTCGAATGCTATGGGTATTTTTTCAGGTTTTATAGACGATGATGTGGAACTTTATGGTGTTGAGCCGATGGGAAGAGGTGATAAAATAGGGGAACATGCCGCAACACTGACTTACGGCCAAGAGGGTGTGATGCATGGCTTTAACTCCATAATGCTCAAAGATGAAAATGGGGAACCCGCTCCTGTCTACTCTATAGGGTCTGGGATTGACTACCCTTCTGTCGGACCCGAACATGCCCATTTAAAAGATATAGGACGCACGCAGGTAGGCCTGTGTAATGACAAAGAGGCAGTCGATGCTTTTTACAAACTCTCTCAACTAGAAGGTATCATCCCTGCGCTCGAATCCGCTCACGCAGTTGCCTATGCTATGAAACTTGCAAAAACACTCGGTAAAGAGAAAACGATTTTGGTAAATCTCAGTGGAAGAGGCGATAAAGATATAGATTTTGTTGTAGAGAACCATCCTATACCTCACGCAAAGTTTTAGGCATGCATGAAAATATTCAAAAAGCGGCGAGTGTTGGAATTGGGTATTAGGCTTGATAAATAAGGATATAGAGAGAGATGAATCTCTCAATGTTGCTTTGAAATTTTGTATGTATAACTTAATGAATCAAATTAAGGATATACAAGGAGAATCGTAGGTATCATTATAGTAGCTAATTGTTACAAAAGTGTTAACGAAAAAAATAATCTTTTAATAAACAAAGGATAGATATGAAAAAATGTAGTACACTTCAAGAAGTACGTGACGAAATTGACAAAATTGACACAAAGCTTGTTGATTTAATCTCTGAGAGAAGTCACTTAATACGTCAGGCAGCGGCTTTTAAAAACTCTGTTGATGAAGTAAAAGCGGAAGATAGAATTGATGATATCATGCAGCGTGTACGTAAACGTGCCATAGAATTAAACATAAATCCAAATATGATAAGTGATCTTTTTACTATTATGATTGATGAGATGGTAGAAACGGAAATATCCGAATTTCGTAATGATGGGAAGTTTTAAGATCTAAACAGGTGTATCACTACACCTATTTAGATTATTTGTATCTATAAGTGATACGACCTTTGTCAAGTGAATATGGAGTTAGCTCCAGTTTAACACGGTCTCCTGGAAGTATTTTGATATAGTGCATACGCATTTTACCTGCGATATGACATAAGATAATATGTCCATTCTCTAATTCTACACGAAAAGTTGCATTTGGCAAAGCCTCTATAATCTTGCCGTCAACTTCAATAACATCTGCTTTAGCCATTTTAGTCCTTTAAAGATAAAATTTCAGCTTTACCGTCAATAACTGCGACAGTGTGCTCATAATGTGAACCGCGTAAACCGTCGGTACTAACAACATCCCAGCCATTATCTAAGATAACAGGCTTTGATTCCTTTTGACATATCATCGGTTCCAAACAAAAAACCATTCCATTTTTTATTTTCGGGCCCGCTTTTGGGTTGTTTCCTTCAAGATAGTTTGGAATTTCCGGTTCTTCATGCGGTTTTTTCCCGATGCCGTGTCCACAAAAGTTACGAAGCGGTATAAAACCACGTTCTAAAATAAACTGCTCCATTAAATAAGAGAGTTCTTTAAAACGCATACCCTGTTTGATATTTTCAATCGCATAGTAGAGTGTATCTTTGGAACATGCGATTAAATCTTTGTCCTCTTGAGTAATCTCCCCAACACCTACGCTGATAGCAGCATCGCCAAACCAACCTTCAAGCTCTGTTCCGATATCGTAACCGATAACATCACCCTCTTGAAGTTTGTAATCACTTGGAATACCATGAATGATAACTTCGTTAAGGGAAGTACAAACAGCATTAGGAAAGCCATAGAGCCCTTTAAAAGAGGGTTTTGCACCATGAGAACGGATATAATCCTCTGCCATAGCGTCCATCTCTTTTAAACTCATACCGACTTTTGTATTTTCTTTGAGGAGGTTTAGTGCACCGCCAACAATCTTGTTAGCAGCGCGAAGTTTTTCAATCTCTTGAGGTTTTCTAAGTGCAATAGCCATTGCTATAGACCAACCGCACTTAAAGTTTCATATTTACTCATATATATCTGAGCCTCAATTTTTCTCATTGTATCGAGTGCAACCTGAACAACGATAAGAACCGCAGTACCACCAAAGAAGAAAGGAACACCCATCCCTTTAATGATCATAAACGGTAGTGTCGCCACAAGTCCAAGATAAAGTGCACCAGTAACAGTCAAGTTACTCGCAGTTGTGTTTAAAAACTCTTTTGTTGCATTACCAGTACGAATACCAGGAATGAAACCACCCTGACGTTTCAAGTTGTCAGCAATGTCTTTTGCATTAAATGTAATACTCGCATAGAAGAATGCAAAGAAGATTACAAATATAAAAGTTAAAAAATTAAAAAAGTATCCACCAGGATGCAAGAAATCTGCAATGGCCTGAACTGTAGGATTTGTACTACTACCTAAAACTGTCATAGGGAACATTAAAATTGCCGAAGCAAAGATAACAGGAATAACACCCGCAAGGTTCACTTTGATAGGAATGTAGTTCATAACACGTTTGTTTTGGTTTTGCATCATCGTCTTTTTCGCATAGGTAATAGGAACACGACGCTCACCAAGTTCAACGTAGATAATGATGCCCACCGTTGCTAAAACAAGTACCATAATAGCAATAACTGTAATAAAACTCATAGCACCAGTATTTACCATCTCTACTGTCTGACCGATGGCTCGTGGAATCGCAGAAACGATACCCGCAAAGATAATTAATGAGATACCGTTACCAATACCGCTTTGTGTAATCTGCTCACCAATCCACATAAGTAACATCGTACCAGCTAACATTGAAACAGCTGAAAGCATAATAAATGTAGAATGATCTGCAAGAATAGCACTGTTTCCACTCGGTCCTGTTAAGCTCTGTAGTCCAACACTTACACCAATCGCTTGAATAACCGTAATAACAATAGTTGCATAACGAATAATCTGCATATACTTAGTCATACCGTCACGCTCTTTTTTCATCTGACCCAAAGTCGGGAAAGTTGCAGCAAGAAGTTCCATAATAATGGAAGCCGTGATATAAGGCATAATACCAAGTGAAATGACAGATAATCTTTGAATAGCATTACCGCTAAACATATTCATAAGTCCTAATGCGTCTGATTGATGTGAGTTGAAGAAAGAAGCAATAACTGCAGTATCTACGCCTGGAACTGGCACATAAGCCAGAAGGCGGTAGATAAATAAAAACCCGATAGTAATAAGTATCTTATTTACTAGATTTTTATTCACAACTAGTTACCTGTTGTTGTAACGTTTTCGTCTTTAATTTTCGA
>JALUWT010000112.1 GCA_027019325.1 Sulfurimonas sp. | reverse complement strand
GATAGTCTCAAGTGTACCACCTATTATACGTAAAAACTTTGTTGCGGCACACCCTATGACAGGAACTGAAAATTTTGGTCCTCTTGCTGCTGTTGAAGGTCTTTATGAAGATAAGGTAGTTGTACTGTGTGACCTAGAAGATAGTGGAAAACATCAGGCTGATACTGCCAAAATGATTTTTAAATCTCTACATATGAAAAAAGCTTTTATGCGTGCTCGGGAGCATGACCGGCATGCTGCATTTATCTCTCATATGCCCCATGCCGTCTCTTATGCTATCGCTAACACGGTTATGCGTCAAGAAAACAAACATAACATTCTAGCACTTGCAGCTGGTGGGTACCGCTCTATGAGTCGTTTAGCGAAAAGTTCTCCTTATATGTGGGAGGACATCTTTAGACAAAATAAAACAAACCTTTTAGAGTCTATTACTATCTTTCAAGATGAGCTAGACCAGCTCAAAACTGCTATAGAAAATGATGACTGGGAGAGAGTCCATCAAGAGATGGCTGATGGGAACAAACTCCACGATATTTTAGACTAAGAAATATCGTACTTTCGTATAATCTCTTTAAGTAGTTTTTTATCTATAACTTCTTTATTTGTAGAGTAAATATTTGTCTCTAAAATAGTAACAATCTTGAACACTTCCTTATCTATATCTTTGTAAGGAAGAAGTTTTACAAGGAGTTTTTTCTCATCTTTTATATCAAGCTTTTGTACTTTTTTTACTCCTTGTCGTCTTCCCTTTCTTGTAAAGAAAAACATACTTAAGAGTCCTAATATAAGACCAAAAATAAAAACTACTCCAAGGTAAACATAGTTATTTGTTGCTGCAGCACTCACTGTCTTAGGCGAAATGCTTGTTGTAGGTATTGGAGTTGCACGTGTTATCTGTACTTTTTTATTACTAACTGCACCTCTTACTTTTATGGCGATAGGAGCCGTTTTTACTGTTTTAACTTCTTGTAATTTTCTATCAAAATATGTCAATTCAAAAGAGGGAATAGTAAAGTCGGTATCACTCACAAAGACTAGCTTTTGGCTTAAAGTATCTCCTTTTATCACTATCTTTTCATCAAAAACATTAACATTATCTATGTAGGGTTTAAAGCTCTCAATATCCTCTAAATTTCCTTCTCCTTGTACTTCTAGTATGAGATTTACTGCTTCATTTGGATTGACTGTGCGATGTGTGACAGCTGCACTTATACTAAAATCTCCAATGAGCTTTGCCCCTTGTGGTAATGCTTTTACCTGCATCTTAATGGCGTTAGAGTAGTATGTTCTCCATTTGACCTGAGGAATCAAGGTACCCCAATTATTACTTCCTGAACGTGTAGCTATTCTTAGTGCTGCTGGTTCTATGCTCAGGTTTCCCTCTCGTTGTGCAGCCAACTCATAAACAACCTTTGTTGTAAGATACTCATTATCTTGTGTTCGTACTGGTTTTTGCTCTGATTTTTTCCAAAAGCCTTTAAACTCTGGTGCTATAAATTTGCTATCAACAACTTGTGCACCTCGTTTTTGCTTGAGTAA
>JALUWT010000111.1 GCA_027019325.1 Sulfurimonas sp. | reverse complement strand
TTAGATGATATTAATGAAATATTTTCATATCTTCCAACAAACCGTCAAACTCTCCTTTTCTCAGCAACTATGCCACAACCGATTAAAACGCTTGCTGCAAGAATTTTGAAAGATCCTGAGTTTATCTCTATCACTAAAGGTGAAACAACAAATGCAGACATCGAACAACTCTACTATGTAATTGATGAGCATGAGCGTGATGATGCTGTTATTCGTCTTATGGATTCGGAAGGGACTAAAAAAGCAATTGTATTTTGCCGTACAAAATCTGAAGTAGATAGACTCTCAAATGTTCTTAGCAATGCTGGTTATTTAGCAAATGGTCTTCATGGAGATATGGAGCAACGCCAACGTGAGACTGTTATAAAAGGGTTTAAAAACGATTCTATAAAAGTTCTCGTTGCAACAGATGTCGCTGCACGTGGAATCCATGTTAACAACATCTCACATGTATTTAACTACCATATTCCGTTTGACCCAGAATCTTATGTTCACCGTATTGGTCGTACAGGACGTGCCGGAACAAAAGGAAAAGCGATTACACTCCTTACTCCTTTAGAGTTCAAAGAGTTACAACGTATCAAGAAAAAAGTCGGTACTTCTATGGAGCATGCTTTTGTTCCTAGTAAAACTGACCTGCGTGAGACTACTGTTGATAACATCGTAAAAAATATTGAAAATCAAAAAATTTATGATGAAGCGCATAAAGTTCTTGATAAACTCAAAGAGGACATTGATGAAGAGACTATTATGTTCAAACTCATCTCAATGATTCTTGACAAACAAGATATCAAAGGACCAAGTAGCATCGGAATTCCTGCTGATAAACTTACAGCAATTTTAGAGCGTGCAGGAAAACGTAACGATTCTCATGGTCGTGGTGGAAGAAGCCGTGGTGGATACCGTGGAAACAAAAATCGTTCAGGTGGCGGCGGTAGTGGAAATCGTGACAGAAACCGTAGCGGTGGTGGATACAGAGGAAACAGAAGCTCGTCAAACAGACATAGAGACTAAAAGTTAAATTTTGCTATAATTAAACCTAATTACTTGAAAGGTTTAATTATGCAACACACAATTATATATGATGACCCTGCTATTTCAGTAGAAAAAGAAGAGAGCGAAATCCCTTGGCTCAAGATTTTCACAAAAGCCCCCTACAAAGAACTTACCGATATGCCAAAAGATTTGCGAAACAAATTTTGGGATGTTTACTACATTATTGAAGAAGAGATGCGAGAGTATTATAAGCCTAAAAAAATCAATATGGCCTCTTTTGCCAATATGCTACCTCGTGTGCACATTCATGTCATGGCACGCTTTGAGAATGACAGTTATTTTCCAAATCCAATGTGGGGAGAGAAACTCAGAGACGCCAAGTTAAATTTGCCTGATGAAAAAGAGTTTTATAAACGTCTGCATGAAAAACTTGCAAAGAACTTTGCAAGTCTACAGACAGAAAGAAGAGAATCAGAGCTTGCTGATCGGAGAAAAAGGAACTAAAGCAGAACCCCATGTAAGACCACCACCAAAAGCATCAAGAAGCATAATCTCACCTACTTCTAAGTTGCCCGCTTCATAAAGATCATTGATTGCCATAGGAATAGAAGCGCCAGAAGTATTTCCATATTTTTGAACTGTAATGACTACTTGGTCTTCTCTCATTTTAAGAGCATCACCAACAGCTTTAATAATTCTCAAATTTGCCTGATGAGGAATAAAATGCTTTATATCTTCACTTTTAATGTTGTTTTCAGTCAAGATTTCTTTGACATCATTTGTAAGTGTGCGTACTGCAACTTTAAAAGTCTCATTACCCTTCATTTGCATAAAGCAACTTCCTGATTCTGCCTCTAAAGAATCATGAGCAGAGCCTGTTCCACCATTTGGAGTCATTAAAAGATCTGCATATTCACCATCTGCTCCGGTATGAATATCAATAATGGCTTCCTCTTTTTTGTCAGTTGCAGAGATAACCGCAGAACCCGCACCGTCACCAAACAAGATACATGTACCACGATCAGTGTAATCTGTAATAGCAGAAAGCTTTTCAGAACCTACAATAAGTACATTCTTTTTCATTCCCGATTCAATGAAAGCCTTTGCAATAGAAAGTGAATAGATAAAACCGGTACAAGCTGCAGTTACATCAAAAGCAGTTGCCCCTTTGATGCCAAGTTTGTTTGCAATAATAGTTGCTGTTGAAGGCATACAGAAATAATCGGGTGAGATAGTTGCACAAATAAGCATATCAATCTTATCTTTCTCAACCCCACTACGCTCTAAGGCTTTTGTAGCAGCTTTGAGACCCATATCAGATGTAAACTCATCTTTTGCTGCAATATGACGCTCTTTGATACCTGTACGTTTCGTTATCCATTCATCAGAGGTATCAACCATCTTTGCCAGATCTTCATTTGTCAGTATTTTCTCTGGAACGTACGCACCAATAGAACGAAAAGCAGCATATGCCATATTAAACTTCCTTATCTTTTAGCTCTGCAAGTCTTGCAATAATATGCTCATTTACACCGGTATCTACATAGGAGATAGCCTGATAAATAGCATTTTCGATTGCTTTTGCATTACTCTTACCATGTGAAACAATAGCGCATCCTTTGATACCGATCAACGGTGCACCGCCTACTTCAGCGTAATCTATCTCTTTTTTGAGCAGTTTAAATACTCTTCGCATTAAAAGTGCTCCAGTAATACGAATAGGTGATTTTTTGATGTAATCTTTGATAAGTATAGAGATAGTAGAAGCGACGCCTTCACTTGTTTTAAGAACAAGATTTCCGATAAAGCCGTCACACGTGATGACATCACAGCTTCCATTAAAGATGTCTCCACCTTCAACATTCCCTTTAAAACCTTTATAGCCCTGTAGAAGTTTAAAAGCTGCTTTTGTCACTTCATTGCCTTTGGAATCTTCTTCCCCATTTGCAAGAAGTCCGATAGAAGGCTCTTCGATGCCTAAAACATCTTCTGCATAACATCCACCCATAATAGCAAATTCTGCTAAGTGCTCCGGTTTTGAGTCAACATTTGCACCAACATCTAAAACAACGGAACGGCGTCCCGTCTTGGTTGGCATAAGTGTTACAAGTGCCGGACGAGAAACACCTGAAAGGCGACCTATTCTTAGTGTTGCAAGTGTCATTGTAGCACCACTGTGCCCTGCACTTACCACACCATCAGCTTCACCGTTTTTTACAAGTTCTACTGCTTTATAAATAGTGCTCTCTTTGCGCTTTACAGCATCAGTTGCTGCATCACCCATTGCAATAACATCGTCCGCTTCAATAATTAAAATCTTATCTCTATAACGTTTTGGTAACAGAGGTAAAATTTCTGATTTCTTTCCTACTAAGACTGGTGTAAATGATTTTTTCTTAAGTGCTTGAAGTGTTCCCTTAACAATTGGTTCGGGACCAAAGTCCCCACCCATTGCATCGATTGCAATTTTTACCATTTAATTATTTATACTCACCAGTAGTTGGGTTAATGTGGTGTGGTAATCTGTATGTTCCATCTTTATCTTTAACTGGACGCGCTAAAGAAATTTTATAGTGTGTTCTACGTTTTGCTGAACGAGAGTGAGATACTCTTCTCTTAGGTACTGCCATAATAATTTTCCTTTAATTTAATTTATTTTTTTGCAATTACCGCATGCGTGGTAATCACTTTTGATAAGTTCTATCTCAGAGTTTAACAACTCATCAATATCTGCATTACCATTCAAAGATTCAACAACATCTAATTCGAGGCTGCCATCATCTTCATATAAACCGTCAGAGATGAAAAATTCTATATTTTCATCAAGCTCGAGTTTAAATTCTTCTGCACAAATATCGCAAGGCTTGAGAAGCGTTCCTGCAAGCTTTGCTTTGAGCAAAATTAATTTGCCCTTATAATACTCCAAATAACCTTTAAAAGTTATTTCATCAGATTTCAGCTCGAAATCTAAGGGTGTCTTTGTTACTTTTCTAAGCATCACCTTCATGGAGATTACTTAAGAAATTTCTCTCTCTGAGAAAAAGAATGCAATTTCAACTGCTGCATTTTCAACGGAATCGCTTCCATGAACTGCATTTGCATCTATATTTTCAGCGAAATCTGCACGGATTGTACCGGCTTCTGCCTCTTTAGGGTTTGTTGCCCCCATTAAATCACGGTTCTTTTGCATTGCATTTTCACCTTCAAGAACTGAAACTACAACAGGACCGCTGATCATAAAATCAACAAGATCGTTGAAAAAAGGTCTTTCTGCATGAACTGCATAAAATGCTTCTGCATCACCACGTGAAAGTTGAATCTTTCTTGTAGCTGCAATCTTAAGACCATTGCTTTCAAAACGATCTAAAATTTTGCCTATAACACCTTTTGCAACTGCATCTGGCTTGATTATGGATAGTGTACGTTCCATCAAATCTCCTCTGAAAATATAAAATTAGAGTGGCATTATATCTAAAAAAAAGTATGTTTTAGTTTAAAAAGTAAAAATTTGTGATTTTTAAAAAGCGTAAGTGTAATTTTTGCAAAAAATAAAGTACCCAGAAGGTACTTTAATTGTACGAGACTATTCTACAACCGGCTCGTGGCTTGAACGTTGCTCATCTGTAACATCTTCGCGATGCTCTGGAGAATCACCAATAGCATCCCAAGTGATACAACCCTCGGTAGGACATGCTGTTGCACATGCTGGTTCATCATGATGGCCTACACACTCAACACATTTGTCACCATATACATAGTAAATTTCTTCACCTGTTGGATTATCATCTTCATCTACAATTGCTTCTACTGGACATTCGTCTATACAAGCACCACAGTTAATACATGTATCATTAATAATTACTGCCATTATCTTCTCCTGATTTTTATTAAGGTAACTATACAATGAAGAATTTTAAATGTAGCTAAAAGTTCTTCATTAATAGAAAAAATGCATACTTTGTTACATTTCATCATGCCCTTTTAAAGGCTTAAATATGCTTTTATTTCATCAACTCTATCTGTCTTTTCCCAAGTAAAACTATCTTCCGTACGACCAAAGTGACCATAAGCTGCAGTTTTTCTATATATTGGTTTTAAAAGATCCAGTGAGTTGATAATGCCAGCCGGCGAAAGGTCAAACAACTCTTTTACACACGCTTCAATCTTCGCCTCATCCACTTTTCCTGTTCCATGCGTATCTACCATAATAGAGACAGGCTGAACAACACCAATAGCATAGGCAACTTGAAGTGTTACTCTATCACATGCACCGCTGGCAACAAGGTTTTTAGCAACCCAGCGCGCTGCATATGCAGCGGAACGATCAACCTTGGTCGGATCTTTTCCTGAGAATGCTCCACCGCCGTGAGGACAGCTTCCGCCATACGTGTCTACGATAATCTTACGACCGGTAAGACCTGCATCACCTTGCGGTCCGCCGATTACAAATTTTCCTGTTGGATTTATGTGAAATATTGTCTCATCGCTTAACATCTCAACAGGAATCACCTCTTTAATAACCTCTTTGATCATATCTTCACGAATTAAATCTTGAGAGATACCCTCATGGTGTTGTGTAGAGATAACAATAGTCTCAACAGAAACGGGTTTGTCATCAATATATTTCACACTGATTTGTGCTTTTCCATCAGGACGCAGATAAGGGACTATGCCCTCTTTACGTACATATGCCAATCTTTGTGTCAAACGGTGAGCTAAATGAATAGGCAACGGCATAAGAACATCTGTCTCACGGCATGCATAGCCAAACATCAAGCCCTGATCACCGGCTCCTGTCTCTCCACCGGCTTGATCAACACCCTGATTAATATCAGGCGACTGCTCACCAATTCCATTTAAAACTGCCGCAGAACGGTAGTCGAATCCATATGTTGCATCTGTATATCCGATATCTCGAATTACTTGTCTTGCAATCTCTTGCATTGGCGCGTACGCCGTAGTCTTCAGTTCGCCTGCAATTACACAAAAACCATTAGACACGAGAGTTTCACACGCTACTCTCGCATTTTTATCATTTTCAATAATATAATCCAGAATTGCATCACTGATCTGATCTGCCATCTTATCAGGGTGCCCTTCTGTTACAGACTCTGAAGTAAATATATGCTCTTTCGTCATCGATTTTCCTTATTGAAGTATAGAGTCAAAGTAATAACACTCCGCTCCATAAATCGGGCGGATTATAGCACACTAAAAATAATACAATTAAAATTTGTATGAATAAGCGAGCCCACCAAAGATATTAAGGCTTTTTTGTTCCTTAGTATAGCGCGATGGGAGTTCATAGAAAAGGCGAAATTTATGTCGATTGTAATACAGAGTCCCTGCAACATGCATCAGAGCATTCAAAACATTTTTATCCGTTTGATAACCATTCTCTTTTGCTGTATCAAGAAAATGAGAATATGCCAGTACTTTTGTGTCAATGCCCGTACTTGCCGACCATCCAAAGCCCTGTTTAGTTTGTAAACCAAGCAGGGCACTCTCCTCTTTTAAATAGGGATAATGTGAATTAAAGTTCTGAACATAGTTTTGTCCAATTCTTATGGCGGTACCTGCAAAAGCTGAAATATTGAAAGTTCCCAGTGTAACTCCATAATGGTTAAACCAATCCCCTTGAAGATTATTTCCAACTCTTCCCTGCCATGATTTTACACCGTGCTTAAACATCAGATTAAGTGTATATCTTGTACTGAGCTGAGTATTCCAACCTTGAGGCTCTTCACTCCCTATGATTTTATGAAATGTTTTTTGCACCCATTCAGCACCAGATTCTTTTCCTACAACACCAAACTCCATACTGTACTCATTAAAAGCATGGCTGTCCCACTCAAATAGATATGTAGATAATGACAAATAACCCGCATAAGGAAAATCATCATATTGGGGTGTAGTTTTTAGCGTATCATTAGGAGTCAACATAATTTGATCAATGCTTATACCGGCATTATGGTTTTTGGATTGATCCAGAGGAAAGGAGATGGTATCAAAAGTTCTAAGCAGAAAATTCGTGTATCTATTATTTTGATTATCTTCCAGCCAAAGCAGTGATGCTCCATTGGTGAAATGTCCATCATTCCCCACAAAAAAGTCATTGTAGAGAACAAATCCATATTCATCTGCCTGTAAAGAAGAGAATACACAAAAAAGTAAAATTATAAATTTATTTTTAATCTTAAAAAGCATAATAGAAGTATTGTATTATATTAAGATTAAATAGAGCTTGATAATAAAATAAATTAAATAAAAAAATATAGATTTTTATTAGTAAAGTTTAGATAAAATCCTGACATAAAAAACAATACAAGGACATATATATGTTAGTAACAAACCCAGCTCCGGATTTTACAGCTACTGCAGTTTTAGCAGATGGTTCAATCGTTGAAGATTTCACGTTAAGCGAAAATTATGGTGAAAAAGGGACAGTAGTTTTCTTTTATCCACTCGATTTTACTTTTGTTTGCCCATCAGAAATCATTGCATTTTCTCACAGACATGAAGAGTTTCAAAGTCGTGGTGTAAATGTTGTAGGTATCTCTGTAGACTCACAATTTTCTCACTTTGCATGGAGAGAGACTCCGGTTGAAAAAGGTGGAATTGGCAGAATCAACTTCCCACTTGTAGCAGACCTTACTAAAAACATCGCACGTGATTATGATGTACTTTTAAATGATGCTGTTGCACTTCGTGGTTCATTTTTAATCGACAACAACGGAATTATTCGTCATGCAGTTGTCAATGACCTTCCTCTTGGACGTAATGTTGATGAGATGTTAAGAATGATTGACGCTCAACAATTTACTGACGAGTTTGGTGAAGTATGTGCTGCTGGTTGGCAAAAAGGTGACGAAGGTATGAAAGCAAGCACTGAAGGTGTTGCTGAGTACTTAGCAAAACACGAATCAGAATTATAAGAATTCTTTTAGATGGGCTTCTCGCCCATCTACTCTCTATCTAATTTATCTAAAGCTTTTTCACTCGCCTTATTAGAACGCATATACTCTTTTTGGGAAACTCCCTGATTTTTGCTACTGCAGGCACTCATTCCAAATATGGCAAACAAAAGTATTAAAATACTATTTTTATAAAACAACAACTCTATTTCTCCCTTCTTCTTTTGCTCTATAGAGCGCATCGTCAACTCTGGCAAAAAGTGTACTTCTTGTATCATCTTCATCGTATGATGTCACACCAATGCTTACTGTGATATTATACATCCCTTTTACACAATTCTTCTCTATCAATTGACGCAGTTCTTCAGCTTTGTTACTTGCCGTTTCTCTCTCACTAGCATGCATGATGATAATAAATTCCTCACCGCCCCAGCGACCCAGTTTGTCGATTTTACGAATATTTTTACGCAACATATCACTCGTATTTCTCAAGACTACATCGCCAACATGATGTCCATAACTGTCATTTATCTTTTTAAAGTAATCAACATCAATCATCAACACTGAAAATGGCATACTATAACGCTGTGCAACTGAAATAGAGTAATCTATCTCTTTATCTATCGCGTAACGATTCAACGTTTTTGTTAAGGTATCGACCATAGCCAGTTTTTTGAGCCTTCGTTTAGTCTTCACCTGATAGCTGACATCTTTAGCAGTAGAGACAAAGCTCTCAATCACACCACTTCTGTCAAAAACGGGAGTAATGGTCGTTTCAAGATAGACAAGTTTCCCCTTTTTCGTCTTGTTGATAAGTGTATTTTTATATATTTTTCCCGAAAGTAGTGTTTCCCACAGTCGCTTATAAAATCGTCTACTGTGCTTGCCGGATTTCAATATATTTGGCTGCTGACCGATGAGCTCCTGCTCTTCATAGCCAAACTTATCTAGAAATCTTTTATTTACGAAGTGAATGTACCCTTGTACATCAGTAATGAGCAATAAGTCGTCTGTCTGCTCCAAAGCCTGAGACAAGCGCTTTGTTCTCTGTTCTTGATCTACAATTTTTGTTATATCTATGACACTAGCTAATGCTGCATGTTCTCCTCTGTAGTCAATAGTCTGTACACAAAAACGCACACAAATTTCTCGGGAATCTTTTCTTTTTATTTTACTGTCTATGTATGCTGTTGTAAAACGATTTCCCTCTACTCTTTTGCTAAGATTACTTCTATACTCCTCTTCATTTTCTGTATCTAGGAGCTCTAGAGGGGTACTTTGCTTTAGCTCTTCAAAAGAGTAACCAAGCATATTTTGCAAAACTTTGTTTGCATAGAGAAAACGCTCTTCATTAAAAATACAAAGACCTACGTAAGGTGCTTCACTGATGAGTTCAAGCTGATACTGTAGCTCTTCAAATTCGAGTTCTTTTTCTCTCTCAATGTTCTTATAATAAAGTATCAAATCTCCATTAAAAAGCCGTTTCACACTTCCTTTATGCCATCGGCAGAGATTGTCATGAATAAAACAGGGAATATTAAAATCTATGCTGTGTGAGGAAGCATGCGCTTCATAAAGAATATCTCTAAAATTTGATTCTTTAATCTCTTCAATCAATTCAAGAATATCACTCCCCACTACTTCTTCTTTTAACCTTGCTATTGAGCGCAGTGCTGCTTCATTGCTGTCTATAATGATGAATGTATCATCCACCAATCTACAAATAAATACATCTGAGGGAATATCTTCTATAGAGATATCAGAGTTTTTCAAATTTTTCATCTGGAAATATTCTACTCCTTTTAAACTATAAATATTCTGAAATGTTATTTTTTACTGACTAAAATTCCTCCAAAAATAATTAATCCTATGCCTAAAAATGTAAATATATCTGGAAATTTATCCCCTAAAAGTGCTCCAAAACCAATGGCAAAGGGAATATTTGTGTAGCTGATGACACCCACTACACTTAAATTTTTAGCAGAGTATGCTTTTGTCAAAAGCCATTGTGAAAGAGTTGATATAAAGGCCATAAGTGCAATTAATGCCCAGGTATACACGCTCAAATGCAGTATAAATTTTGGAAACAAAAAGGCGAGAGCCTGAGGTACTGCAATGAAAGGCGCGAGTAAAAACAGCAGTGCCGGCATCAATGTTCCGATGCCTACAAAAGAGAGCACAATAACACGAGAATCATAAATGTCTTTTATCTTTTTTATCGTCGTGTAGGCCGCTGCTGCAAAAAAACCGCCAAGTATCCCTAAAAAGTGGGCATAAGAGAATGTAAGACCAAAAGGTTTGACAATAAAGACAACCCCCATAAAACCGATGAGTAAAGCCAAAAGAGTTTTCAGCGTCAGGTGCTCACGTAGAAGAAAAAAAGCAAGAATCGTCACAAAAAAAGGAGAGGTTTTGTTCAACGTTATCGCCTCACCTAAAGGAATGACTGTAATGGTATAAAAAAACAGAATCATCGCCATAAAACCAAAAAGTCCGCGTGTAAAAAGCAGATGAATTTTTCCACCGCTCAGCTTAGGAGGCGTATGTTTAAGTGCATACAAAATGATGAAAATACCTATGAGGTTTCTAAAAAAAACAATCTCAAGTGCGGAAATATCTTCAGAGAGTATTTTTGTAATCGCCCCGTTAAAAGCAGAGATAAGAGCAGAGCCGAGCATAAAGAGTATGCCGCTGTCAGTTTTTTTCAGCATCTTCCCTCTTTAACAAACTGCATCGCCTTTTCATTGACAAAGGCAAGCTTATACCACTGTTTTCTTGGAGCGATGAGTGTGAGTCGTTTTGGATTAGATGCCCGTGAGAGTGCCACATAAAACTGTGAAGGAGCAAAAATTTCGTTAGTGTCAATGATGAGATCTTCGATGCTCATGCCTTGTGACTTGTGGATGGTAATGGCAAACGCGAGTTTTATCGGGTACTGGTAGACACTAAAAAGATTCTCTTCCACCATCTCTTTCTTGCCTTTGAGTGTTTTTTCCTTCCAGAGACTTTTACTCTGTGCAACACTCTCTAGTTTAACGACTTTTCCATCACTTTTTTCTACATACACATAGCTCGCATCGACATTGACAACAACACCCCGCTCCCCGTTAAAATAGTTCCAGGCATTGCGTGAGAAGAGAACAGGCGCACCGATTTTAAGTTCCAGATTTTTATCTATTCTGGCATCATCCATAAATCGTTCTACCTCTTTGTCGCTTGTAGTTTTTTGATGCTTAATTATCTGTGCTTCTTTTGTAAAAAGTTCCCCTTCAATGTGTTCAAGCTCTTTTTTGTTATGACGCGAAGCAGAGAGATTTTTTCCAAACAAAAAGCTAAATTGGCTTAAATCATTTGGCAGCGGTTTTATAAATGCATTGAGCCGGTTGTGGACACTTTCATCAATCTGACCAAAACGAACGGCATGCAGAAGCTCTATAAAGGCGCTGTCATCGGTTCTGTAAACATGCGTGAGCTCCACAGTCTCAAAGTTAAAATTTTGCCATGAAGCGGACTCAAAAGCATATTTTACCTCACCATAACCGCGAACAACAGGCGGCAGCTGCAAAAAATCACCTACGAGCAGAAGGGAGCCGGAAAATCCACCCTGCGTGAGACGAAGCTCTATCATCTCAAAGAGTGCATCACTCACCATAGAAACCTCATCAATGACGATGAGATCCATCGCACCGATGAGTTTTTTAATCTTCTTTTTTATCTCAAATTTACCGTTTTGTTGCAACTCCTGCATGTCAGAAGCGATACCAAGATCTAAAAAACTGTGCAGTGTTTGCCCACCGATAAGTGTCGCAGCCATTCCAGTGGAGGCAAGTTTGGCAACTTTTTTCGCTTCTGCTTCATACTCTGCAATAATCTCTCGTGTAATTGTAGTCTTTCCAACCCCTGCTCCACCGGTTAAAAAAACATTTTGATGATTGTTTAATTTGTCTAAAGTAACATGCATATAATTCATAAAAAGATACTACCTACTCTTACTATAATTTTAGATTAATGAGGCTATACTCTTTGGATAGATTTCTAACATATTTTGGAGACAATAGATGAGTGAAAGAATTTTAATCGTTGAAGACAACAAAACGCTTGCAAAACTGATATCTAAAAAGATAGAGCATGCTCTGGAGATGGAAGTTGATGTTGCCTACACACTGGCCGAGGCCAAGCTCTTTTTGGCGCGATACAAATACTTCATCACACTCCTAGACATCAACCTGCCCGATGCACCTGATGGTGAGGTTGTCGATTATGCACTTTCGAAAAAAAATCATGTCATAGTACTCAGTGCCAATATTGACAAAGATTTCCGTAATAAAATGCTGAAAAAGGACATCATAGACTATATAAATAAAGGCGGAGTGGGTGATATCAATTACATCATCCAAAGCATCGAGCGTCTTAGAAAAAATCAGCAGCATAAAGTTTTGGTTGTAGATGACTCCATAGTTTTTCGAAAACAGATGCAAAATATGCTTGAAAATCTCTTTTTTCAGGTCATCACCGTGGCTCATGGAGAAGAAGCAATTGGCATGCTACAGGCAAAACCCGACATCTCTCTTGTTTTGACAGATTACAATATGCCCGTCATGAACGGACTTGAGCTTACCTATGAGATTCGTCAAACCTACTCAAAAGATGAGCTCTGCATTCTGGCACTCTCCGGCAGTGAAGATACAGAGGTAAGTGCGCTCTTTTTAAAGCACGGTGCAAATGACTACATCAAAAAACCTTTTTCAAAAGAGGAGTTCTCCTGCCGTGTCAACAACTCCATAGAAGCGTTAGAAAACATCCAGATGATTATGAACTATGCAAACCGTGACTACCTGACAGGTCTTTATAATCGCCGATACTTCTTTAAAGAGATAAACGAGTATGTAGAAGATATTAAAGAGAGTGGTGAAAAATTTGCTATTGCCATGATAGATATCGACCACTTTAAAAATGTCAATGACACCTATGGACATGATATTGGTGACAAAGTCATCGTAACACTTGCAGATATTTTACGTAGTTCTACAAGCCCAAAAGATGTCGTTGCCCGTTTTGGAGGCGAAGAGTTTTGTATCGTTTTAAAAAATATTAACCGCTACAGTGCGCAGGATATTTTAGCAAGAATTCATTCAGAAGTTGAAAATTACTCATTTCAAGTTGATAAAGAGCAATTCATTACCTTCACTATCTCTATCGGAGCAGTTTTGTTTAATGATGATGAAACACTTGAAGAGGCCATCAATGAAGCAGATATGATGCTCTATAAAGCGAAAAATGAAGGAAGAAACAGACTTATCTTCCATGGGAACTAATCCAATAAAATAATTTTCCCAAAAGGAATTTCTTCCTCTTTAGGCGTTACCCATTTTACCTCATAAGCAGGTGCTTCTCTTGGGAAAATCCCTTCCAGGTCTGTAAAATAGAGCAGTAGTTTCACATCATCCAACTCTTTTTCTATAAACTCAAAAACAGGACGAAAATCTGTTCCAGCACTGCCAATAATCTTTACATCCAAAGCTTCACCACTGTAAAAACTTGTGTGAGAGTGGATTCTATCATCACAAACAATCATATCGATGATATAGTTTTGCACCTGCTCCATCAAAAAAGTGACTTCAGATAAAAATTCATTTAATAGCGCTTCATCCACAGAATCCGAAGAGTCAATGGCAATAACCAAGCGAAAGGTTTGTGAACTGCTTGAAGGCAGGTATATTCCCTGATAAAGCAGTTTTTTTGAAGGCGGCATCATCACATAATCATCTCTGAAGTACTGTTCAAGTGCCTCACGCAGTTCACTTCGCCAGTCCACTTTACCAAAAACTTCAATGTCAAAAAAACGCTCCATCGACTCTGGAGCTTCACCCATTTTCATTTGGGATTCTAAAAGAGAGATGGCTTCTTCGGCTAAAAGCTGTTCTTGGAGCAGTTGCTCTTGTTCCTGCTTTTCATTCTCTTTTTGCTCTACATCATCCGCATTGTCCGCTTCATACTCAAGATCTTCATCTTCACGCAGGATGTCATCTTTAAGCTCGGCATATATCTCTTCAGCATACATTCCACTGAAACGTTTTCTATATTGCGCACCCTGTGGCATATTCATACCATTTTGTAAAAGCATATCATTAATGGCAATATCTGTTGCCATCTGCCAGAGCCAGCCGCTTCTGTTGTTCTTACGATTATCATGTGCTAGTACCTGATGCATCGCACCGTTTGCCAAGAGAAACTCTATTTCGCAAAGCTCCAGGTCAGCCAGATACTCCTCTCGATACTCCAACTTTTTGCCGTCACTCTTAAAACTCTCCAGATCATCATTGATCAAAAGTTCCAGTTTTGAGGCCAAAGTTCCAAAATAGGGGTAATCGACTAAAAGTTTCGCTTTTGCCTGAGAGATTTTTTCTTTTGCTTTCATGCTTTACGCCAAGAGATATGCGAACTTTTGCACCCACGCTTTAAAGTTCTCTGACTGCTCCATTGTCACACCATTTTTTTGCAGATCCTGCACTATCATCACAGCAAACTCCGGCTGCATCTCCAAGGTATAGTCAAGCAGGTTTTCCAAGGATTTCTCATTCGGATTTTGCAGATATTTGCTGACAAGTCCGCTCCCAAGCGCATAGAGTACATCCACTCCTTCACTCTGTTCATGCAGCTCTCCAAGAAGTATCCCATCAATATCCGGCAATCTGTCCGCAACACGTAAAAAACTTAAAAAACTTACAGCCACCTCACGCCCGACTGCGCCACTTATGACATCAAGCAGCAGATTTGCCTCGACCCCACTTTGTAAGATACTATGCACATACGCCCAGCTTCTCGGTGTTGCAAAACTCTTCTGCTGAGATTTGGCATCAAAAGTAAAAAGGTGCTCATTTTTGTAAGAGATGTATGCAATTATGTGGCTATCCAGTACATTTTTGTATGCCCACTCACGCCAGTCATCTACACTCACTTCCAGTTCAAAATGCACAAATCTGTTGGCTAAAGGTGCAGGCATTTTATAAGTCACTCCTCTGTCTCCTTCACGATTTCCTGCAGCAACTATTGCCCAACCCTCTGGAAGAACATACTCACCTACCCGTCTGTCCAAAATAAGCTGATAGGCAGAAGACTGCACCGCTGGAGCGGCAGAGTTCAGCTCATCTAAAAAGAGTATGCCCTCTCCCTCACGCGGCAAAAATGCAGGTGCTGCCCAGAGTGCCGTATGGCTCTCTTTATCGTAAAAAGGAATGCCTTTAAGGTCAGTTGGATCCATCAAAGCCAAACGCAGATCTATAAAACCAAGCTCTTTTTCCTCTGCTATCTGCTTGACTATCGAAGATTTTCCAATTCCCGGAGCACCCCAGAGAAAAGTCGGTACCTTTTGTGTGACCAAGGATTCAAGACTCTTTTTAAGATTTTTTGCCTGCATTATAACCATCCTATATTTTGACTTTGTATCGATTTACCAAAAGCTTCATTTGTTTTAACAGCTCGCTCAAAACGTCTGTCGAGTTGGAGCTGATAGAGAATATCTACAGGTGTATTTGTATTACAAGCAAGTGCACCCAATATCTCAGCATCACCACCTGCATAGAGTTTTTCTAAAATACTTTGCGGCGCAGCAGTATTTTGTGCCAAAGAGAGATGATTTTTCTCATCTTCATACGCCTCTTCTAAAAGCGCACTGCTCACGCTGGCATTTTTATAAAGTGCTTGCGTGTAAGAGTCGTTGTGGAGTGCAAAAAGTTTTTCTATTAGCTCTGAAGTCAACTGCACATTATGCGCTAAAGAGAAAAAAACTTCTTCACTGCCTAAATCAAAAAGTTTTATTTGCATCTCCTCACGCAGACTCTCATTGAGAGCAAGAGTCGCTGCGTGAGGCAGAAGTTTTTCAAAAAGCTCTGCATCCAAGTCAATATTTTCAGCGATATTTTTCGCCAAAACATCCTCTTTTTCTATCAGAACGAAAGCTGTCTCTTTGTCTAATTCAGAATTTTTGCTCATCGCTTCAAGCATTTCTTGTGCATTTGATTGTACTAACTTTTTGAGTACTTTTTGCGGTGTAAAGGGGTGCTGTGCCAAAAGAACTTTAATCTTTGGATGAAAATTCACTGCTTCGAGTTCACTGATGGCTTCAAGCAACTCGGGATTTTTTGTCTGCGAAATGAGATGGATGATGCCGGTTGTAGCATACTGCACATTATGATTGCGCTCAATATTTTCATAAAATCTTCCAATGAGTGCCGCACTTACATCACGGTTATCATCATTTTCAAAGAAATCCTCACCCTGCCATTTGTACATTTTTAGGAGTTTAAAAAAGAGCGTATCACTCACGCAGCTGTTGTGCAAAAAACTTTTCAGTCGTACTTTGTCATTTGAAAGCTTCAAACTCATCAGTAAAACAGCATCATCTATCTGCTCAGCCAATGCCTTTTCAAAATCATCTATCTTTAAGAACTGATACTTCTGCATAGCATAAAGCTCATCACTTAAGTTCTGCTCATAAGGTGTCAGCATACGTCCTTCTAAGACAAAGTGAACATCCTCACGCAGCTCTTTTGTCAAAGCAACAGTATGCACCTCAAGCTGCGAAAAGAACTCCGCTTCACTAAACGCACGCGACTTTCCAAGAAACAAAAGAGTCTGATTTTTTAAAGATTCTAAATTCATGAAATGATTATACTCAACTTTTTTACATCTTATCTATAAAAAATTCACTGCCTTACTTTTATTAAGTATTTATTTAAATCCATTTTATTTTAAATATCTCTTTTAAACCTGAAACTATCAAGGTCGGCAGAGCTGCAATTGCAATGACCATAATCATATGTTTGGCTGTTAAAGATTCTGTCCCCAAAGCTATATGCCCAATCGGAGTGTAGACCATTAGAAGCGATAAAACAGCTGCTATGAGAATCGCATAAAGCAGGTAGCTGTTTTCAAATGGATTTCGTCTATAGAGCGTTGAGAATGTACGCGCATCAAAGATGTGAAAAAGCTGTCCAAAGACAAGCGTCATAAAGGCTAAAGTCTGTGCATATTGCAGATCTGCTCCTTTACTGAGGGCAAAACTAAAGAGCCAGTAGGTCACACTCCCTAAAATCAATCCTCTTAAAATGATACGTGAGGAGAGATAATCAGAGAAAAAATCTTCAGAAGATGAGCGTGGTTTTTTACGCATAAGACCGGGTTCTCCTTTCTCAACACCTAGAGCCAGAGAGGGAATACCATCACTTACAAGGTTGACCCATAAAATCATCAGCGGTGCCAAGGTCATTAAAGGATGGTCTCCCATAAGTAAAAAGGCAAACAAAATAGCACTCACCTCACTCACATTGGCAGTCAAGTCCTGACGGATGAACTTTTTAATGTTGTCATAAATTCGGCGTCCCTCACGTACCGCTTTGACAATGCTAGTAAAATTGTCATCGAGTAAAATCAAATCTGCTGAATCTTTTGCCACATCTGTTCCGCTAATTCCCATCGCCACACCTATGTCGGCTGTTCTCAGTGCCGGTGCATCATTTACCCCGTCCCCTGTCATAGCAGTTACCTCTCCATTGGCTTTGAGAGCATTGACTATGCGTAGTTTATGTTCAGGAATCACTCTGGCAAAAACGGCACTCTCCTTCACGACTTCCTGCAGCACCTCATCACTCATAGTGTTAAGTTCACTCCCTACAACTACCCGCTCATATCCTTTTTGTATAAAACCAATCTCTCTTGCTATGGCCTCTGCAGTTTGTGCGTGGTCGCCTGTTATCATAATCGTTCGAATACCTGCACTATGGCACTCTTTCACCGCTGGTATCACTTCAGGACGCGGTGGATCTATGATGCCATGAACACCTAAAAAGGTAAAACCGTTTTCATACTCTTCTTGCGTCAGATCTAAATGTTGCGCTGTTATAGGTTTAAAAGCAATGGCAAGTATACGTAGCGCACGTGAAGCAAAACGTTCAATGGCTTCGTCGATGTGTTTGTTTGTTGTGGCATCTAGTGTTTTTGATTCACCCTGCAAATAGATAAACTTACTCCGTTTGGCAACAACATCAGGTGCGCCTTTTACTACGACAAAGTATTGCTCTTGCGGTGTTTTAATAACAACACTCATCATTTTTCTAGCAGAGTCAAAAGGAAAAGTATGAATCACTTCAAAACCTTCTTGAGACATTGCTTCTTTGTTGATGCCAGCTTTTGCCGCGACAACTGTTACTGCACCCTCTGTCGGTGTTCCTAAAATAGAGTGCGTATCCCCCTCTTTAATTATCTGCGCATCACTACATATGGCAGATATTTGTAAAAATTTCACTAACTCTTCATTATCAGATACTTCTATATTTTCACTATTCTCATCGTTAAAGAGACCCTCCGGCTCATAGCCTGAACCAGATATTTCATAATATTTTCCAGCAACAAAAGCGGAAAGTACCTGCATCTTGTTCTGCGTGAGCGTTCCTGTTTTATCAGAACATATGACTGTCGTCGAGCCCAAGGTCTCAACAGATGCCAACTTTCTGACAAGTGCTGAGTTCTTTGCCATCGCTTTTGCACCTAAAGTCAGTACAATCGTCACAACAGTAGGCAATCCCTCAGGAATAGCTGCAACAGTAAGTGATATACCAATGTTGACCATATCAGCAAAGCTCATCCCCTGCTCGATACCAAGCCCAATGACAATGGCAACGATGATAAATGCTGCACCGATGAGAACTTTTGAAAGCGAGTGAATACGCTGCTGCAGCGGTGTCGGTTCCTCTTTTGTAGCGTGCATCATTGTGGCAATCTTGCCAAGCTCTGTGGACATTCCTGTTTCGCAGACAACGCCCACACCATTACCGGCAAGAACCTGCGTTCCGGTAAATGCCATATTGTTCCAGTCGGCAATATCAAGATTATCCTCATGTATGGCATCAGTAATTTTTTCTATCGCCTCTGATTCACCCGTCAGTGCTGCCTCTTCTATAAGTAGTTGATTAGCTGAGATAACACGCATATCTGCCTGCACTTTACTACCTGTAAGAAGTTTTACAAGATCCCCTTTAACAAGTCTTTCTACAGGGACTTCACGCCACTCACCGTCTCGTTTAACCTGAGCTATGTGTGCAACCATATTTTTTAAGGCATCCATCGATTTACGCATATTTATCTCTTGGAGGAAACCAATCATGACATTGATTAAAATAATGACCGTAATGGCAATGGCATCAATCATATGAGCGCCGTATGCCGAAAGAAAAACACCAAAGAGAAGAATGATGATGAGAGGATTTTTAAACTGAATAAAAAAGATTTTAAAAGCGGAAACAGCCTCTTGTACCCGTAATACATTTGCTCCGTATTGTTCCACTCTTTTTTGCGCTTCACTGCTAGAGAGGCCCTCTTCAGCACTCTCTAAATTCTTAAAAATATCATCTGAAGACATTTGATACCATTTCATTTTAAAACCCTTTTAGTGCAAATTTTCATCCAATTATTATAACAATATTTAGTATCAATTCACTTTACTTATGCTAAGATTTCTTTATAAACAAACAGAAGGAAGAGCAATGAGAATGTATGCACCTTGGGAGAGAGCTTTTAAAAAAGTATACACTCCATTTGAACATTTTTTACATGCACAAACGACAACAGGTCTAATCCTAATGGGGACGACAATCATTGCCCTCATTATTGCAAATTCACCATTTTATGAAATTTATCAGCACATTATTCATACAAAAATAGAGTTTGACATCGGTTCTTTACAGATAAAAAACTCCCTGTCCCACTGGATAAATGACGGACTGATGGCAATTTTTTTCTTTATGATAGGACTTGAGATTAAACGTGAAATACTTGTCGGTGAGCTCTCTAACATCAAAGTGGCAATCCTGCCTATTTTAGCTGCTATTGGCGGAATGATAGTACCTGCACTTATTTTTATGGGTATAAACTCCGGAACTATCGGTGCAAGCGGCTGGGGAATTCCCATGGCGACAGATATTGCCTTTGCCATTTCAGCGCTTGTTTTACTTGGTCGTAGAGTCTCTCCTGCACTTGTAACCTTTCTTGTAGCCCTTGCCATTGTAGATGACCTGGGTGCCGTTGTAGTCATCGCTCTTTTTTATACTTCACAGATTCATTTTGATTTTTTACTTTTGGCAGGCGGTATGTTTTTGATTATGGTCAGCTTTAATCGTTTTGGGATTCATGCTATACTCCCCTACTTTATTGTCGGTATCTTTATGTGGTTTTTTATGCTTGAATCAGGTATTCATGCGACAATAGCTGGTGTTATCGCGGCCTTTGCCATTCCATCAAAACCAAAAATTCCGCCTATCGATTTAACACAGCAGACAAAAAATCTGCTTGAAGAGTATGACAGCTACCCCGTAGCAACAGACCATACCATGCATGAGCAGCAAAAAGCCATCCTTCAAAATATTAAAGACCGTATTGATGCTGTCAGTTCCCCTGCAACACGCTTGGAACAGGAGTTACATCTGCCTGTGAGTTTAATTGTCATTCCACTCTTTGCCCTTGCCAATGCAGGTATTCACATCAACTTTGCATCTATTGCCCATGTGATTCTTGAGCCGGTCTCTCTTGGAATCATTGTTGGCCTCATTGGAGGAAAGATTTTAGGTATAGCTGGAGTTTCCTTCGTCGCGATTAAAACAGGGCTTGCAAAGCTTCCTCAAGGCAGTTCTATGAGTCAAATTTTTGGAGTTGCCGCTCTTGGCGGTATTGGATTTACGATGAGTATTTTTGTTGCAGATTTGGCATTTGTCGGCAATAGTGAACTTATTTTTCAAGCAAAAATAGGCATCCTTTCCGCCTCACTGCTAGCCGGTGCCCTCGGCTTTATCTGGCTGCGCTTTATCGCAAAACCTGCTTAATAAATACAAAATGAAAGCTTTCTGAAAGTGCTTTAATACAAAAATCCAAACAACCAAAGAGGCACTTTCTTGCCAAAGCCCACTTCTATATTATCAGCCGCTACAAAAGAATCACACATATCTTTTATCTGTTTAAAACTTTTATCTTTTCCACCTATCTCAAATGTATATTTTTCATCTACTAAAAAATCACCTTGTTTGGGATAGAGAAGTTTATGCTTAAGGCTTAGCATATTGAGAAAAAATTCCTCTCGTATAGTACCGACCTCTTTTTTTTGGCAATAACAGTTGTTAAGATTTGGATTATTCAGATAAAGCTTGGCAGGTTTGGAAAAAACACTATCACCTTTTCCTTTTGCTTCAAGACGACTAAAAATATTGCCTAAATTAAGATAGTAAATATATTGATAAAGTGTTTTTCTATTAATTCCTATCTTTTGAGCTAACGATGTCAGGTTCAACTCATAAGGCTTTGAAGTACAAATGTAAGCTGTTAGTTGTTTGAGTTTATGTATATTTGATGGCTCTATATTAAAGATAATAGGCAAATCACTCTCTATAACTGTATTGATAGTCTCTTCAAGTTTTATACAGTAACTCTCTTTTGTTTCAAAATAAAATGGGTAATATCCACACTTTAGATACTCTTTAAAATGTTCAAGCGGTTTTATCTTTTTGGCTATGTCTCTGGCTATTGTTATGTGGTCTTGCAAGATTTCATCCAAACTAAAAGATGCAAAATTACTGCCAAGTTTCAACTCTAAGAACTCCCTAAAACTCAATCCTTTAAGTCTATATATCATAGCTCTGCGACTCAGGTCAGCTTTTTTATGCTCTAATACAACAGCACTGCTACCACTGAAAATAACTTTGAGGTCCAAAAAATCATAAATCTCTTTTAGCTCTATCTCAAAATCTTTATATTTATGTATCTCATCTATTACCAAGACTTCCCCGCCAAGGTTATAAAAATCTTCAGCTATCTCAAAAAGTTTCATATTGCTTGTAACAATACTGTCTACACTAAAGTAGAGTTTTTTACTCTCTTGGATTTCGAGAGATTGCAAATACTGCAGTAAAAAAGTGGTCTTTCCAATCCCTCTAGCACCGATAAGCCCAATAAGCTTCTCTTCAAAATCAACTTCATTAAAAAAATATCGTTTATACTCTATTTTTTCGATTTTTCTATAGATATATTCCTGTTTTCTAAAGAGGACTTCTAACATATACAATCCTTTTGTTCATTCTAAACAACAAAATTATATCTTTTTGTTTCTTAAAGTGGGATATTTTTAAAAATGATTTCATTCGCCTCATAAACAAAATCAAGTTCGTGAGGCATCTCTTTATAAAGCAGAGGCGAGTCCAAATCCACAAATTGCACCACATCTCTGTAAGCAAAAGCAAGATATATCGCTGCATTGATGGAGTATGGCCCTTCTAACATCGACCCAAGCATACATGTAATCTTCTCTTTACGTGCATATTCTAAAATCTCTACAGCTTTTGAAAGACCGCCACACTTCATGAGTTTAATATTTATCATATCTGCACAGCTGTTTTGCACAACATCTTTCACATCTTGCAGCGTAAAGACTGCTTCATCTGCCAAAATTGGCACTTTACTTGCCTGACTTATCTTTTTCAAACTCTCTAAATCTGCAGCAGCCACCGGCTGTTCTATAAGCTCCATCGCACAGTTTTGCGTCTCACGCAGATAATACAGACTCTCTTCTAAATTCCAAGCCTGATTTGCATCAATGAGCAGCGTTGCGTGAGGCAGTTTGCGTGAGAGAAGTTGCGATACTTCAACTGCGTGAGCGATATCACTGCCAAGCTTTACTTTTAAAATGTTCTTCTGCTCACGCAGAGCACGCTTTGCATCTTCAAACATCACCTCAGCACTGCCTAAACTAATGGTGATATCTGTCTTTATTGGTGTTGTATCTTTAATATGAAAGAATTCTTGCAAAGGCTTTTTTTTCTGCTTAGCAAGTAAAAAGAGCAGTGCCATATCCAAGGCCGCCTTTGCGCTTGAGCCTATAGTTGTCTGGTGTAATGCCTCTAGAGAGACTGCTATCTCTTTGCCTATCAACAGCTCTTTAACGGCCAAAATATTTTCTCTGATACTCTCTAATGTCTCTCCCGTAACAGCTTTGGTCGCCGGTGCTTCTCCGTAAGTAAAACTCCCATCATCACAGAGGATTTTTACGCGAATGAACTCCACATCCCGTACCTCACGCAAGGCAGTGATAAAAGGCGTTTTAAGTGCAATTTTTTCTTGCGTGAGTGTAATTACAGCAATTTTCATGAAAGTGCCATATAGATAAAAAATGGGTACAGAAGTATACCAACATAGGGCATATAGGGACCAATAGGCGTAAAAAGTGAGACACTAAACTCCTCACTTAACTCTTTGTCAATGAAAACTTTTTTAATGAGCAGAATCTTGGTAATAATATCAGCTGATTTAAAAAGTAAAAGTGTCACAGCATAAGGATTATAATTAGTTTCAAACACAAACCAGACAGCAAAATAAAAGGTCGGATGCATAATCAAAAACAAAAAGATACTTTTATGATACTGCTGATACATACGCGCAAGCATTCCTATAATCGTCTCGGCTTTCTGCCACTGTACTTCATACAATTCAAGCAGTATATAAAGGAATATATAGCTATATACAATCAAAAAATCATCCTCTGGATAAAAATCATAAGCTTTATTATATGTAAATTATTCTATGATATTAATAAGTGGGAGGTGTTTTATGCTGACGTCAATTGATTATAACACGCTCTTTTCTAATATAAATATAGGGATTGCTGCCATAGAGCGTGATGGAACGCTTTGTATGGCAAACAAAAAATTACTGCAACTTTTAGAGCTAAAAGAGAATGAGTTTGTTGGCACACCCTTTTTAGAGTGGATTTATGATGCAGATGACTGCAATATACTGCAAGAAAACCATCTCAGACGCATACAAGGTGCAAAAGACCTCCCTCAAAATTACGATATCAGGCTCAAAACAAAAAATGGATATCTTCATGTACTTGCAAGTGTTACATACTTTAAAGAGTCGGGAAAAAGTTTTGTTTCTGTATTAGATACGACACAACTCAAAGAGACACGTCAACAACTTGAAGAGACCATTCATGCACAAGATGCCATACTTACAGCCATACCTGATTTAATGTTTGAACTTAGCCGAGATGGAATCTATATCAATGTGTGGGCACACAATCCTCAAGAACTCGCTGCAAATAAAGAACAGCTTTTAGGCAACAGTGT
Source organism: Sulfurimonas sp. (assembly GCA_027019325.1). Classification (GTDB taxonomy): domain Bacteria; phylum Campylobacterota; class Campylobacteria; order Campylobacterales; family Sulfurimonadaceae; genus Sulfurimonas. The sequence continues at coordinate 18,972 of JALUWT010000111.1, read as the reverse complement.
GACAGAAATACTTCCTTTGGCTGCTGCACAAACAGTAATGGATACCATCAATCACACACTCCAAGAAGGTAGTTCTTCAGGAGAGCAGATAGAGATACAGACACCCCAAGACAAGCTCTGGTTTGAGCTCTCTGCAAGTTTAAAACACAACAACGAAGCAGAACCGACGGTGATGATACTCTCACGCAACATCACAGACAGAAAAGAACTGGAGTTCAAGCTCCGATATCTTTCCCGCCATGATTCTCTAACCACTCTCTACAACAGACGGATACTCGATGAGTTGCTCAAGCGCGATATCCATAGAGCGCAGAGATATCATACACCCTTATCTGTTTGCATGCTTGACATTGATTACTTTAAGCAAATCAACGATACCTATGGACATCAGATGGGAGACAGAGTCATCAAAGAACTTGCCGCTCTTTTAAAAAATAGTCTGCGTGAGATCGACTACTCAGGCAGATATGGAGGCGAAGAGTTTGTTATTGTCTTACCTGAAACGTCCCTTTCGCATGCGCATGATTTTGCCGTACGGCTAATCAAAACAATCGCAGCTTTGAAATTTCAGAGTGATACGCAGGCTCTCTTTAGTATAACAGTAAGCATCGGTGTCGCCGAACTCAATGAAAAGCACAACTCCTATGAAGCGTTAATAAAAGCTGCAGACATTGCTATGTATCGGGCCAAAGATTCCGGACGCAACTGCGTACAAGAGAATTTAAGAGAGGCGTAGTAAGAGCGTTCCGACAAAAAGTCCACCGAACGTACCAATCAAATAGCCCATAATGGCCATAAGTACACCGACACTTACAAGATTTTTGTTGTAGGTTGCCGCTAAAATTGGCGCGGATGCCACACCGCCGATGTTTGCCAATGATGCAACAGCAATGCTAAAAAGGTCAAGCTTAAAAAGTTTGGCGCCAAGCACCATCAACAGTGCGTGAATAAGTAAAATAACAAAACCTGCTACAACATAAACACCAAGACCACTAAAGTTTGCAATCACCGCTTTTGAACCAATGAGTGCAATGAGGATGTAGAGCATTGTCGTTGCCACTTCACTGGAGCCGTTGAGCTCACGCAGCCGTGTAAACGAGCCAAGTACGCCTAAAAGCGTGGCGATGATGACAATGCTTGTCGTTTTGTTGAGGATGACAAAATGGTTTGCCAGCATTTGTGCAGCCAAAGAGGCAAAAAGTGCTAAAACGATGAGCAGCCAGTATCTTTTTGCACCCATTGCACAGGCGCATCCTATTTCACTCAGATAGGCAAGATTGGCTTCACTTTTTGTAAAACGATTGAAAAATTTTGCAAATGGAACGAGAAAAAGAAGCAGCATCACCCAGAGTGTATAGTTCACACTGTCTACGACAAGTGCATAGGCAAAGGCATCTTCATTCACACCAAGAGCAGAGCCCACTGCCACCATATTTGCCGTTCCGCCCATCCAACTGCCTGCCAATGCACCAAAAGCAGCTGCCATTTCATGAGGGAAATGAAACAGTGCAGCGACAGCTATAAATGCAAAAGCGATGGAACTCACTGCCAAGATGTACGCAACAAGAAGTTTTTTACCGAGTTTAAGAAAGTGCCTGAAATCAATCTGCAGAAGCATTAAAAAGAGCATTGCAGGCAGAAGGTTTGTCTTTGTCAGTGTGTAGACATTATTGATAGCTGCATTGTAACTGAACGTACCTAAAGAGGCAAGCAGCATCATAAAAGCATAAATCATAACCACAGCAGGCAGAAATTCAAAGATGCGTATCTTTGTTCGTGTGACAAGAAGATGAAAAAAGGTAACACTAAGCGCGATGATGAATAGATAAGCAAAAGGAGTCGTAATCAAAACTTGTTGCCTTTTATTTTTTTTACAAGTGTATCATACTTTATATCAAAAAGGAACTTTATGAAAAGAATCATTTTACTTTCAAGCTTTGTTCTCACGCAGACAATTTTCGCAACAACACTTACAATTTATAATTCAGATATTGCCCTCGTTCAAGAGTCTCAAGAATTTGAAATCAAAAAAACAGACAGAGAATTAGAATATGATGATATACCAAACACACTCATCAACAACTCCGTAGATATTGAATTACCGGAAGCTGTTACGCTCTATTCACAGGTTTACAGACGTAAAAACCTTACCCAGCATGATTTGGCAAAAAAATTCATAGGCAAAAAAGTTGCGATTTCTCATGGTTCCAAAGTCACACTTTTAGCACTGAGTGGTCACCATGCCATTGTCAAAAACAGTGCCGGTACAATAGAGACTGTGCAGACAGCGGAGATGATTTTCCCTTATCTTCCAAAAAATTTGCAAGCAGATAACACTCTTGCATTTGAGATAAAAAGTGCAAAAACACTTAAGACAAATGTCGATATCAGCTATCTTGCCCGCAATATCACTTTTTCAAGTGACTATGTTCTCAATTTGCACAAAGATAAAGCAGATATTACCGCATGGGTAGACATTGTCAACAACTCAGGAAAAGATTTTAAAAATGCCACTGTCAATCTCATTGCTGGAGATATAAACAGAGCCTACAATCACGTACAAGCTGTTGCCTACAGAAGTCGCATGCTCGCTTCTGATAAAGAGAACATTGCACACAAATCTATAGCCGGATACCATCACTACGCCCTGCCACGTAGAATGGATCTCAATGCCTTTGAAAAAACAAGAGTAAAACTTTTCAAACAAAGTGATGTGGCAATTCAAAACAGTTACATCGCGACCATGAACAATCCTCTTTATCTTATGGGTGAGCGTTCAAGCGGTGTTACACGCGAAGTACAGTTAAAAGATCTGCAAAGAGAACTCCCAACAGGTCTTGTTCGTATCTACGCAAAAGATGCAGAGGAAAAACTGCTTTTAGGCGAAGACAACATCGCAAATACGCCAAAAAACACTCCGGTAACACTCAGAGTCGGCAAAGACTTTGACACCAAAGTAACACAAAAAATGCTCTCACGCAAGGACACTAACACACAGTTTGATGTACGCATAGAGTACAAAATTTCTAATAACTCTAATGAAGACAAAACCATTACACTGAAGATTCCATTTAACAAAAAAAGTGGCTCTTACATAGATTCAAAACTCAAATATGTTTATACTAAGGGAAATTTAGTTACATTTACGCTCAAAGTCAAGGCAAACTCTCAGCGTAGTTTTGATGTCAATTTTAAAAGCAAAAGAAGGTAAACAGCAGAGATGGCTAAATATATAATTTTAGATACAGAGACAACAGGAACAGATGAGACAGACAGAATCATTCAGCTCGGCTATGTGGTTTTAGGGGGCAAAGAGATAGAAGTATATAATGAGTTTTGTTCTACTGATGTACCCATTCACTTCGCAGCGATGGAGGTGCATGGCATCACACCTGAGATGATAGAAGGCAAAGAAAAATGTACTGATTTACCGGCATACAAACGTCTGCTTGAGCTCAATACTCCCCAGAACTATATGATAATCCACAATGCCCCTTTTGATCTGAAAATGCTTGAAAAAGAGGGTTTTAATGTACAAATGAAAGTCATTGACACGCTCAGAGTCGCCAAACACATCATGCCTGATGAAGATGCACATCGCTTGCAGTATTTTCGCTATAAAATGGATCTCTACAAAGAGGAGCAAAAAGAGGCAGATGCCCTTGGCATAGAGGTCAAAGCCCATGATGCCATCGGTGATGTTTTGGTTCTCAAACTCTTTTTATCAAAACTTCGAAAAGCAGTCCAAGAACAATTTCCAGAAGAAAATCCGGTTGAAAAAATGGTAGATCTGACAAATACACCAATTTTGGTCAAAACATTTCGTTTTGGAAAACACAAGGGGAAAACTTTAGAAGAGGTAGCGCGTGAAGATGCCGGCTATCTGCGATGGATGCTTAAAAATATGGAAAACCTCGATGATGATATGCGTTACTCTATCAACTACTACCTAGGAAACTGAAAACTACAAATAAGGTCAGAGCAACAGCTCCACTGATAAGTGCATAAGGAAGCTGTGTTTTGACATGCTCTATGACCTCACAATCAGATGCCAGCGAAGAGATGATGGTGGTATCTGAAATCGGTGAGCAGTGGTCTCCAAATACGCCTCCGCTTATAACAGCACCCATTGCCAAGGCTACATCGGCATCAAGTCCAACAGCCATAGGTACCGCAACAGGTAGCATAATAGAAAAAGTCCCCCAGCTTGTCCCTGTAGAGAATGAAATAACAGAACTCAGCAAAAATATCACTCCCGCCAAAAGATAGGGGCTGAGACTCTCATTTGCAAGAGAAGCGAGATAGAGCCCCGTTTTTAAATCACTCGTCACCTTGCCAATCGCAAAAGCAAAAAGCAAAATCATTGCAATGCCGAAGAGCTTTTTTGCTCCTCTTAATGCTGATAGCATATAGCTTTTACTGCTCATCTTGCCTCTCATGACATAGAGCAGATACATAAAGCCAAGGGTTGTCAGCATCGTGTAAAAGATGGAACTTGAGCCGCTTCCTTTGAGCATATTTCCGGCACCTGTAATGGTCAAAAAAATAAAAACAGAACTTATCATAACAACAATGGGTGCTATCATATAACTCATAGGAGCTTTATGTGCGAAATGCAGCTGTGCATGTACTTTTGGAAGTGTTGCTCTTTTCATAGGGCCTATCTCTATGTTAAACCAAACAGCCAAAAAAGTTACAATTAAGGCACTCATAGAGTAGAAATTAAAAACAACACTCTCAAGAAGCCAACTGACACTGTCTCCACTGATGATGCCGCTGTCAATCTGTGTCGCGATTAATCCGAGCAACAATGCTCCCCAGCCGTTAAGAACAAGCAGAGAACTAATAGGTGCAGAGGTAGAGTCACAGACAAAAGCAAGCTTTGCATGCGCCACCCCTTCTCTGTCACAAAGTGGACGTCCGACCGCACCGGCGATGAGAGAGGTAATGGAAGACTCTATGAAAATGATGATACCGATAATATAACTGACCATAAGTGCCGAACGCTGTGATTTTACAAGTTTTGATTTTTCTGTCATAAAAGCAACAAATCCGTTAATGCCGCCGCTTTTTTCTAAGAGCTCCATCACACTGCCGACTAAAATAGCAAACGCCAAGGTTTTGAGTATCCAGCCTTCACTCAAAAGAGAGAGAAAGAGTGCAAATGTCTCATCTACACTCTGGAAAAAAGAAAAATCATGGAGGATAAAAACACCCAGAACGATACCACCAAACAAAGAAAGCAGTACATTACGTGAGTATAGCGCAAGGGCAATTGCCATAAGTGATGGAAGAAGAGAAAGTGCAGAGAGTTCTATACTGCCATCCTAAAATGTAATAGAGAGGAGTTTGAGTCCATTTCTTCCAAAGGTCTCTTTATACGATTCACACTCTGTTTCATCAATAACTGAAAATCCAAGTTTTTTATAGAGAAGTTCTGATTCAAGTGAGCCTATTTCGATGATTGTCTGTGCAATACTGTAACCTCTAAGGCGTGCTGTTAAAAGTGACTTCTGCATCAAAGCTTTTAAAATACCTACATCAATGAAGCCATCAAGCTCTTCCATAAAGTCAAACATAAGTGCCGTTCTGCTTACATCTAATTTGCAAGAGTAGAGTACTTCAAGCGTATTTGCAATATCGTTGGAACAGCCTACCTCTTCTAATGCTTTGACAAAAACCTCTTTAGTAGCTTTACGCGGTTCATAAGAACAGAGTGTTCCTACGCTTTGATTATCAATCTCAGCAATTAAAAAATTTCTATAGTTACAGTGACTTTTTGCTTCTGTTTGTGCAAGCTTTTCAAGTTTTTCTAAAAGTTCTTTGTCATCATTCGTTTCAAAAATCAGATCAAAAAGTCCACCCTTTTTGTCAGCTCGAGAACTCTGCAGCATCATTTGTGCTAAAAAAGGCGCATCTTCAACCTTTGCCTGTCTTATTTTAATACTCATAATATTTTGCCTTTTTGCCCAATTATCTAAGGTCAGTCATATAATAGTAATAGTACCATACTTTATGATAAAAAGTTTCTTAATTACAGTAAGTTTTTCCACATTGTTGTTTGCATCCCAGCAAATCGTTTTAGTTGTCGCAGATGATTTTAACAGTTCTCACGCAAAATTGGAGTGTTATGAGGGGTCAAAAGTGCTCTGTAAAGATATTGACGTGAATCTTGGGAAAAATGGATTGGGCTGGGGAATCGGCATAAAAAAGATTCCTCACGCAGCTGATGAGCCACTAAAAGAAGAAGGCGACAAAAAAGCACCCGCAGGAATTTTCAAACTCACAGATGCTTTTGGTTATGCGCACAAAACAAACACAAAACTTCCCTATCTCTATGCTGCAAAAGAGACAATCTGCGTCGATGAGAGCAGTTCCCCTTTTTACAACCAAATCATTCAGGCACACGGTGATGAAAAGAGTTTTGAGCATATGCGCCGTAAAGACGATCAATACAAAATTGGCATCGTCGTCGCACACAATCCTCACGCAAAGCCGCAGAGCGGCTCTTGCATCTTTATGCACATTCAAAAGGCACCCAACAGCCCAACAGTCGGATGTACCTCTATGAAAGAGAGTGATTTACGAAAAATTGTAACGTGGTTAGATAAAAAGAAAAATCCGATTTTGATTCAAATTCCTAAGAAGTATGCGGGGGAGATAAAAAAAGAGTATCCGGTTTTAAAAGATTCAAAACTTTTGAAATAGAAAGAAGAGAGTTTTACTCCTCTTCTTTTACCATTTTATCTTTTGCTTCGATACCCATTAATGAAAATCCGGTTTTGATGCTGAGTGCTACAACGAGCATCAGTTTTAGTAGTTTTGCTTCATCTTCTGTGCCAATCATACGCACATCATAATAGAACTTATGCAGAGATGCTGCAAGAGATTTGAGATAATCTGTCAGTTTTTGCACCTGACGCGTATTAAAAGCATCTTCAACCACTTCAGGGAGTAAAAGCGTATCAAAAAGGAGTGAGTCAGCTTGTTTGTCTAAACCTGTAAGCTCTGCAGCTAAAATCTCTGCTTCACTTAGCTCACTTTTACCAAGCAGTGTTTTAATTCTCGCATGAGCGTATTGAATATAAAAAATCGGGTTGGAACTGTCTTGCTTTTTAAACTCTGCAAGATCAAATTCAAGTGCAGTATCGCTCTTTTTACTTGCAAAAATAAAACGCAATGCATCAGCGCCAATCTCTTCAACTATATCACTCATAAGTATTACATTACCTGCGCGTTTACTCATTTTATATGGTTCACCGTCTTTTAAAAGACTTACCATTTGAGAAAGTAATACTTCAAGTTTGTCTGAATCATATCCAAGATATTCAACAGCTGCTTTTACACGAGGAATATAACCATGATGGTCAGCTCCCCAAATGTTAATGTAGTGGTCATATCCACGTTCAAATTTTTGATTATGGTAGACGATATCACCGGCAAGATAAGTAGGACGACCATCTTCACGCACGACGACTCTGTCTTTCTCATCGTCTTTTGCTTCGGAAGCTATCCAGACTTTGCCGTCATCTTCATAAATGCCCTCACCCATCTTCTTCATGACTCTGTCCCAATCATCATAAAGCGTTGATTCATAAACAAAAGTATCAAAATGGATGTTCGTATCTGCCAAATCTTTGGCAATGATTTGCATCACTTCATCTTTTGCCCACATTGCAAGCTCACGCTGACGTGATTCATCATGAAATATCTCTGCACCAAATTTCTCCATCGCATCTCGTGAAAGCGCATCAAGATACTCCCCACGGTAATACGACTCAGGATACTCAACTGTCTCATCCAAAAGATTTTCACGTCCATGGAGTTGAATAGAAAGTCCAAGCAGATCAATCTGATTTCCGGCATCATTAATATAATATTCCGCAGTAATGTCATAACCGAGATGCTTTGCTAAACGGTAGAGGGTATCGCCATAAACAGCACCTCTTGCATGACCAATATGCAGTGGACCTGTAGGGTTTGCACTGACAAATTCTAAAAGTATCTTTTGATTTTTTTCTTGCTTTGCAAATTGTGACGGATTTTCAAGCGCCCATGAAGCATACTCTGTTAAAAATACTTCACTGAGACGGAAATTAAGGTAGCCCTTAACAGCCTCAACGCTTGAAAATTCATCTGAATCGCTAAAAGATGAAGCAAGTTCATCTGCTATAATCATAGGAGATTTCTTCAGCTCTTTTGCCAAAGAAAAAGCAATCGGAGTAGCAAAATGCCCAAAAGAGCGGTCTCGAGGTTTTTCTAATACAACTTCACGACCAAGTTTTTCACGCAAAAGCGCTGATACTCTTTGTTTCAAGGCTTACGCTTGTGTAGTAGTTTTTGGAGTCTCTTCGCTTGAAGTTACCTCTTCACTTTTTTCAACTTTTTTAGGAGCTTCTACTTCTACCTCATCAATTTCTTTCATCTCTTGCTTGAAGTTTTTGATCCCTTTTCCAAGACCTTTTGCTAAGTCAGGTATCTTTTTTGCACCAAAAAGCAGTACGATGATTCCAAAAATGAGTAGTAACTCTGTTCCACTAGGCATTCCCATAGTTATTCCTTTTATAATTTAAGTGCGATATTATAGCAAACTTTTTTGTTTTTTTTATAAATCTTCCCACTGATTGACAAATGCATTTATTTCATCATTCGATTTTTTAAAGCGTGCCGTTGTTGCGATGATACGAAGCTTATCGGCTGCGACATCTAAATCATCATTAATAAGCAGGTATTCATACTCAGAGACACGCTGAATCTCTTTTCTTGCCATTTTAATGCGTCTGTCAATCACAGACTGCTCATCAGTTGAGCGATTCTCTAACCTTGTGCGCAGTTCTGAAAGTGTCGGCGGCGTAATAAATACAGAAGTAGTTATGTCTCCCAAGCGGCTGTTGACCGCACTGTTACCCTGTACATCTATATCAAAAATAACAAGTTTTCCACGTGAAAGTGCCTCTTTGACCGGTCTGAGTGATGTTCCATAGTAGTTTCCATGTACAACAGCATACTCTAAGAACTGGTCCTCTTCTATCTCACGTTCAAACTCTTTTTTGTCTACAAAATAGTAATCAACACCTTCAACTTCCCCTTTTCGTATCGGTCTTGTTGTTGTTGAAATAGAAAAATAACACTTTCCAATATCATCAATAATTTTATGAATCAAAGAACTTTTTCCCGCACCACTGGGACCGGAAAGTACTAATACTGCACCATCTATTTTACTCATTATTTTTCACCCAACTCTATGTTAATAGTAATTTTCATTCCCTTCATTGATGCTGCCACATCTTTGTCATCCAAGGCTTTTAAAAGTTTTTTGAGTGCTTCTACACCCTCTATTTTCTCCTCTTCTTCCAACTCTTCTTCAGCAACTTCTAACAAATCTTCTACATCTTCTGTTGAAATTTCTTCTTCATCTTCAATCTCATCTATCTCTTCACCGAGTGCAAGCTTCAACTCTTTTGAACTTAACTTATCTATAGAATCTATCTCAGAAGCGGCTATCTCTAGAAGTGTCTCATCATCAAGTTCGCTCTCCAAATCTTCTTCACTTAAATCTTCCACAGCCTCTTGTATCTGCTGTTCAATATTTTCCGGTTCAGACACCTCTTCTTCAATCTCTTCAACTTCTTCAGGCTCTTCTTCCTCAACTTCTTCTTCTGGCTCTGCTGCAAGCTCTTCTGTCGCTGCTTCATCTACTTTATCTTCTAGGGCCTCTTCATCGTCACTCTCTAGTTCCTCAAGTTCCAACTCTTCTTCAGGCTCTTCTTCACCCTCGACTTCTGCCTCTTCAGAAATTTCAGCTTCCTCTATCTCAGGCGACACTTCAGCAGAAAGTTCTTCAAGTTCTGGCAACGTAATATCTTCTTCAAGAGACGCTTCCTCTTCACTCTCTTCAAGTTCATCATCCAAAGTCAGCATTTCATCCTCTTCTGTCAAGTCAATATCTGCTTCATCTTCCAAATCCAATGCTAAGTCGAAATCCAGTGGCTCATCTTCGAGTTCATCAAGTGTATCTTCATCTCCAATATCTGCATCCGCCTCATCTTCCAAGTCTAAAGCTAAGTCAAAATTAAGTTCATCCTCTTGCGTGGCTTCTGTAGTAGCAGTTTTCAATTTTTCAATAATGGCATAGAATGCATCAAGCTGTTCCGCAATCTCTGCTTTATCTGATGAGTTATTAATAGTCACTAATTTTTCAAATGCATTTTCTATGCGTAGATTTGTTGCAACACCTTTGAGCTTATGCGCAATCTCATGCGCTGTTGTAAAATCTTCTGCAACAGCGGATGCATATAATTCCTCTTTATATTCAAATGCCTGTGCTATGAAATCACTCACAAACTCTTCTATCACATCCAAAGGAAGTCCCAACTCTTTAGAAGCGATATGCGGATCAAAATGATAGCTATCGCTTGCATCTTCATCTGCTTCATCAAGCAGCTCTTTTACTTTTTGCGCCTCTTCATCATCTAAGACGCTCTCACCTAACTCCTCACTCTCCAAAGAGTCTTCATCTATCAATGTTTCATCTAAATCATCAAGCGTAAGTTCTTCACCCTCTTCTGTGAACGCTTCATCAAGATCAAATGCTTCCATATCAAGTTCCACCTGTTCATCAAGGGCAATATCTTCCAACTCGTCCAAATCTTCCAGCTCTTCTATCTCTTGTTCTTGCGGTTCAGTTTCACTCTCTAAACTTTGAACAAGCTCATCTTTTTCTATATCTTTGTCAAACATCGCAAAAAGCTCTACAAGGTCAGTCGGTAAAAATGGTTTTTTAAGTCTTGTATCAAAGCCTGGAACCTCTGCAGCATCACGTGTACAGATGTACAAACTTTTTGAAAACGCGAGTTTCTCTTTTAAGGCGCCAAGTATTTCCTCACTGCCTATGCCATCATCGACTACTACCAAATCATATGAAGCACCTGCAACATCATCAACATTTGTAACTATATCCAATTCGTCAGAAGTTTTCTGAGCACTTAATGTAACTAATTTATTTACAACCGGATTATCATTTAACAGTAGTATCTTCACGCATATTCCTTATGAGAGCTTGTTTGATTCTATTAAAATCATATTATTGTACCCTAAAAAAACTAAAATAACATCTCCAAAGCGTTAAAAGCTTCTTGCATTTGTCCTTTAAAGACAAGCATCACAGCTGTGAGTGTTGCAATGAGAACAGCAAAGGCAACCATAATTTTTATAGGAAAACCGATAACTAAAAGGTTAAACTGCGGCATTGTTTTCATCAACATTCCAAAAATGACATCAGCAAGCCAGGAGAGCGCTATAATAGGAAAAGCAATGATAAAGCCAATCAAAAACATATTAGAGGCGGCATGCATAACATAATGAAAGACATCCTTACTCATTAAAAAACCACCGAGAGGAACCGTTTTAAGACTATGGTCGATAAAGAGCAACATCCAGTGGTCTAAATGCAAAGCGATAAGCACCATCAAAGCGAGCAGTGATAAAAACTGTGAAATAATCGGCATAGAGATACCCGATTGGGGATCGATAGCACTGGCCATAGAAAAACCCATCATAAAAGATATCTGTCCGCCCGCGAAAGTGATAACATTGTATGCAAGCTGCAGAGCGACACCAACAACTAAGCCCAGCATAAACTCACTGAGTATTGCTATAATTATTGTCGGAATAGTCAGTGCAATATGCACAGGTGGCATAGAAGCATAAAAGACAACCGTAAAGAAAAAAGCCATCGTAGCTTTTACATTCATAGGAATATTGTTATGTGAAAAGATGGGCACTGCAATAAAAAGTGCAGCAAAACGGAAAAAAAGCAACAGAAATCCAACAACATTTGTTTCGTTAAAGATCTGTGTAAGTTCCACTATTTGACCCTTATCAGCTCTCTGTTTTGTAGCTTATAGACTTTATCGCACATGTACGCCAGAGTATCATCATGTGTTACTAAAATCATTCCGGCTTCATGCTTTTGTACATACTCAAAGAAAAGGTCCATCACTTCACATGCTGTAACATTATCAAGGTTTCCTGTCGGCTCATCTGCAAAAATTATTGTCGGTTTTTTTGTTAGCACTCTGGCTATTGAGACACGCTGCTGCTGTCCGCCTGAGAGTTCTGTCACTTTTTGCTCGATACAATGCGCAATTTTAAGATGTTCTAAAAGTTCTTGTTCTATGGGCTCTTGCGACAAAATTTCCGAAACCTCAAGATTTTCATACCCACTAAAACCTTTAAAAAGATAGTGCGATTGAAAAACAAGACCAAGCTTGCCACGACGAAGCAGAGCCAAATGCTTTTTTTTCATCTTTAGGACATCTTTTCCAAGTAGTTCTAAAGTGCCATTGTCTGGCTTGAGAAGTGTTGAGAGAAGATGCAAAAGTGTTGATTTTCCACTCCCACTCAGACCGATAATAGCGATACTCTCTTTTGTGTCAAGTTCCAAAGAGACGTTTGAAAAAAGTTCATAATCAAAAGAGCATGATAAATTTTTAGCAGATAATAGATTCATGGAGATATTATATTCTACTCTTGCTTATTATAATATTTTACATCTTGAAAATTTTAGAACACCCTTTTTTTGAATGCCGGTCTAACTTTGCAAAGTAAATCTTTTCTATTACTTTTTTCATGCAATACGCCAAATATCCGGAGATATGCACTCCAAAAATTCTGCTTGTTGCATAGCCTCGTCCAAGTGCTATTAAAATACCTCGTGACTTTATATTATGTCTTTTTAATTCTCTATGATTAATTAAATTCATAATATTCTCACTGCAGACCTCTGCCATTTGCTCAGCCACATCTGCAGTCGGGGCTATAAATTTATCTTTATTATATAAAGTGGCACAATCACCAATAGCAAATACTTCTTTATACCTTTGAACCTGTAAATACTCATTTATATTTAAAAAATTTCTCTTATTTTTGTCTAGCTTAAGCTTGTATATCAAACCATTAGGTTCAATACCTCCTGCAAAAATCATAAAGTCCATCGAAATCACTTCGCCATTACTTAGAGTAACACTCTCTTTTGTCAAAGAAACAACTCTTGTTTGTGATTTGATTGTCACTTTTAAATCAAGTAGTCTTTTTAAAGATTTTTTTACCAAATAAGGATCCATACCTTTGAGTATCTGCTCTGATGAACTCACAAGTACAATATTTAATTTTCTGCATAAAAAATTATTCTTACTGTAAAACTCTTTTGCAAAAGAAGCCATTTCAGCTGTTATTTCAACACCGCTTAATCCTGCACCGGCCACAACTATATTGAGCGGTTTACATGCAGTTCCACTCTCTTGCACTTTCTTAAAAAGAGACATTTCAAATTTTTGTTTGAAGTACATCGCACGATTAAGTACTTTTACACCGTGAGAATACTCTTTAAGTCCCTTTATGCTCTCTACAAACTTAGTTCTTGAGCCAACTGCTATGACTAAATAATCATAATGATATCTTTGAATTGTCGTAATTACTTGTTTTTTGTCAAAATTAATATCAGTAACTTCTTGTTTTGCAAAACAGACATTTTCACCTAAATCTGCACACAGAGTAAATAGATCTACACTTACCTGCGCAAAATCTTTCTCATTAGATATTAGTTCATACGCATCAGTTTGCATATAGTGGTAAGAATTTTTATCAAAGAAGGTGATTTCGTTGTTTTTATTATTCGCGAGATGAACTACCGTTTTAACTCCGGAATAGCCACCACCAATAACAATTATTTTATTTCCATAAGACATAATGAGGATTATATCATAAATATTAAATAGAGCTGTGCTTATAAAGGAGAGAAGTTTCTAATAAAAAGAGGATGAGTTAAGCCAAAGGCTTAGCTCATTTGTGCTGCAACTTCTGCTGCGAAGTCTTCTTCTTTTTTCTCAATTCCTTCACCTACTTCAAGGCGAACAAATTCAGTGATTTCAGCTGTACCGCCACATGCTTTAGCTGCTTTTTCAATAGCTTTCGCTACTGTTAATTTATCATCTAAAACATATTGTTGGTCAAGAAGCGCCTGCTCTTGGTCAAGAAGGGTATTGTCAAGAATGAATCTTGCAACTTTACCAGGAATGATTCTGTCTAAAATTTTCTCTGGTTTACCTTCAGCTAACAACTCAGCTTTGATGTCAGCTTCCGCTTGTGCCATAACGTCATCAGTTAATTGCATCATAGATACATACTGAGGAACATTTTTAAGAGGTTTTTTAAGTCTTTTTAACTCTTCATTATCTTTTTTAAGTGCTTCAATTCTACCTTTTGTTTCGCCTTCAACATATGCAGGGTCAAAATCTTTGTAGCTTAAAGTACTTGGTTTCATCGCAGATGCATGCATTGCAATTTGTTTCAATGTGTCTCTCATACACTCTGCAGTTTTCTCAGAGTCACATTTTGCTTTTACGATAACTGCAATACGGTTATTTGAGTGAATATATCCGTTTAATGCCTCTGTTGGTTCAGCATTGAGTGTAGCAAAACGGCGAAGTTCAATTTTCTCACCGATTTTTGTTACAGATTCTGTAAACTTATTTCCAAAATCACTGTTCATAAATGCTTCAACATCAGCAGGATTATTATTGAAAATCTCTGCAACTGTATCTTTTACAAGATTTTGGAAACCTTCATTTTGAGCAACGAAGTCTGTTTCAGAGTTAATCTCTGCAACACTTGCTTTAGAGAAATCATCAGCAATTTTAAGTCCCGCAAGACCTTCTGCTGCTACACGATCAGCTTTTTTAGCCGCTTTAGCAATTCCACGTTCTTTTAAAAGCTCTTTTGCTTTGTCCATATCGCCGTCAGCTTCAACTAAAACTTTTTTACAATCCATCATAGGAGCATCAGTTGCCTGACGTAGCTCCTTAACCATTGCTGCTGTTACTGCTGCCATATTACGCTTCCTCTGTAGTTTCTACTGCTGCTTCTTCAGTTGCTGGAGCTTCTGTCGCTGCTTCTTCAGTTTGCTCTTCTTCTGCTGGTGCATCACGAAGTGCTTTACCTTCATTAATCGCAGCTGTCATTTCACGACAAAAAAGCTGGATAGAACGAATAGCATCATCATTCCCTGGAATTGGGTAAGTGATAAGATCAGGGTCACAGTTAGTGTCAAGTGGCGCAACAATTGGGATACCAAGACGACGTGCTTCTAAAACTGCAGTGTGCTCTTTAACCGCATCAATGACGAAAAGCATATCTGGAAGTTTTTTCATATCACGAATACCACCGAAATAAGCCTCTAGTTTTACTTTTTGACGAGAAAGCATAAGTGCTTCTTTCTTTGTAAGCAAGTCAATTTGACCATTCTCTTGCATTTCAGAAATAACATCAAGTTTACGAATAGATTTTTGAATAGTTGGGAAGTTAGTAAGCATACCACCTAACCATCTGTTGTCTACATATGGCATATTACAAGCAATAGCAGCGTCTCTTACAGAGTTACGAGCTTGTTTTTTAGTACCAACGAAAAGAACAGTTTGTCCTTCTGCTGCAGCATCCATTACAATAGTATATGTGTTACGGAAGTAACGAAGTGTTTTTTGTAAATCTATAATATAGATATTTTTACGAACACCGAAAATGTATTTTTTCATTTTTGGGTTCCAACGACGAGTTTGGTGTCCGAAGTGTACACCACATTCTAATAGGTCTTTCATAGTTACCATAAGAGGTCCTTAAAAGGCGTCATAATGCGCCAGAAATTTCACTGGTTGGCTTTGGAGGTGTCGAACATTGACTCTCTAAAAAGAGAGTTGCACCAGTTTTTTGACACAACCTGTTAATATTTTCAACTGCAAATACAGAGGAAAAATCCGCGAATTATACTAAAAATATATTTAAACCTTGCTTGCTTTTATGCTCTTTTCTTTATCTAATAATATTAATAAGCCATTGAAATATAATAAATTATTATAGAAAAATCCCTTAGTTTAAAACTATCTTTATAATAGATGATGTATAGTATCACAGAAATAATATAAAAATGTGTTATCTTTGTAAGACATTTTTCAAAAAAGGGAAAAAATGAATAAACCTCTAGTACTTTCACTGGTCACTGCAGCATTACTGAGCACAACAGCTCTTAGCGCAGATACAATGTATGACCGTTTTCAGCAAATGGAACTGCAAATGAAGCAGATGAAACAAGAACTCAATACACTTAAAGCACAAAAGGCAACATCAGCAAAAGCAACTGATGAAGAAGCTGATGACAACGCAGATGCAGAAGAATCAGATGGTAAAGAAGATGTGAAATCTACTGCAACAAATGATGAAGAAGCAGATGATGAAGGTGGCGACGATGAAGAGAGTGTTGATGAAAAAATAGCTGATTTGCAGGAAAATGTTGCAGAACTCAACAAAAATACAAATTCGAACCACCTAAAATTTAATGTCGATTACAGATTTGCTATTGAAAATCTAGACTATAAACTAGCAAATGGGAAGACAGCGAAAAACAATGCTTTCATGACAAACAGATTCTGGATGAATATGTCTTGGGCAGCCACTAAAAACCTTAGTTTCCATGGACAACTAGCATATAATAAAGCATTTGGTGCAAGAAGCGGTATTAATGCTCGAAATGGTTCAATGGAAAATTTTGACTGGATTGCAAATGAAAATGCCTATAATGACACTGTAAGAATAAAAAATGTTTACTTCCTTTATAAAAACAGCACTTTTGCAGGTATAGACATGCCATGGACATTTAGTATTGGTCGTCGTCCATCAACAAATGGGCATCTGATTAACTTCAGAGATGATGATCATCCGTCATCACCAATGGGACACTCTATAAATGTTGAATTTGACGGACTGAGTGCAAAATTTGGTCTTGAAAATATTACAGGTGTCAACGGTATGTATATAAAATTCTGTGCCGGTCGAGGTTTGAGCAATGCCGCTCCAAAATTCTCTTATACACCATATGCAAATGTTAACAGCTCTCAAGGAGCTAATCCAGATATTGACCTTGCCGGTTTCATCTTTGTACCATACTCAGATGGACAGTACACTGTCAATACACAATACTATTATGCTAACAATCTCATCGATTCAAATACTACGTATACTGGATTCGATACCGTTGGCGGATTGCATTCTATTACTGCAAATTTTATAGCTAATGGTATTGGTGATGGTATCTCTGACTTTTTAGATGACACTATCTTCTTTGTAAGTGGTGCTATGAGTATTACAAATCCAAATAAAGATCAGGGTATGCTTGGCTCAAAGAAAGGAGAGAGTAAAACAGGTTACTCCTACTGGGTAGGAACACAATTTCCTTCACTAATTTCAGAAGAGGGGCGCTGGGGACTTGAATATAACCATGGCTCACAATATTGGAGAAGTATTACCTATGCAGAAGATACAAATATTGGTTCAAAAGTTGCTGCTCGCGGTGATGCCTATGAAGCATATTTTACAGAACCTTTAATAGAAGACATCTTATCTATGCAAATTCGTTATACCTACATAGACTATAAATATGCAGGAAGTAATGGTTTCTTTGGAAATACTTCAGGAAATGCAATGAAAATTGCACCTTCAATGATTGTTAACGGTAATGATATTGCCGAAAATGTTGTAGATAAAGCACAAGATATCCGTTTCTATATCAGATACAGATACTAATTTTCTAATATCTCTTTATCTGGTTCTCCCAGATAAAAACCCTGCACGCGTTCAATATCAAGCGATTTGACTTTTTCAAATACCGCTTGATTATGAACAAATTCCGCAATCGTAATAAGATTCAGTTTTTTAGCGAAATCTACAATCGTTTCAACAACTATTTGTACATTCACATCCGTATCAAGATTTTTAATAAGACTACCGTCAATCTTAATATAATCAATGTCAAGTTTTAAGATATGCTCAAAATTAGAGTAGCCTGAACCGAAGTCATCTATGGAAATTTTACATCCGAGTCGCTTCATGCTCAATATAAATGATGAAACCTCGGCATAATTATCGATACCCTCCGTTTCAAGAATTTCAAATACAATCTTTTTATTTACATCATATTTTTTGACACATTTTTGAATGTATGCCACCATATCTACATCAAGAATATCATTAATAGAAAGATTCACGGAAAAACTTGTATCTTTATGCTGAAAATATTGACAACTTTTTTCAACCATTATTTTAGTTAATTGCGGATAGAGTTTACTCTTTTTGGCTATATCTAAAAATTTATATGGACTAACTACAGAGTCATCAGTATCTATTAAACGGATTAAACATTCATAACTTACGGGTTTTTGTGTTTTGGTATCAAATATGGGCTGAAAGTAAGGTACGATTCTATCTTCTTTTATAGCACTTTTTAGTTTTTTTACCCATTCCATATTTTCTTTATACTGTCTTTTTACATCTAACTTTTCATCATAAAGTAAAAAGTACTTCTTCTGTTCTTTTGCGAGCTTAAGAGCGATATCTGCTTTTTCAAGCATTTCATCATGCGGATCCATAGTACCGCCAATAGTAATTCTGAGAAAAATTTCACTCTGATCATACTCAAAAACCATTTTTTCAGTCTCTTTGGTCAAGTTGTTGACCACTTCCATAAAACTACGATAAGAAGGTCTATGCGCAAATAACAAGGCAAATTCATCACCGGAGAGTCGGCTTAGAGTGATGTTTTTTTCATCTTCAAGAAAAAGCTGCAATCTTTTTGCAAACTCTACTAAAATATAATCACCGACACCCTGACCGTAAAAATCATTAATCTCTTTAAAATCATCAATGTTTAAAATCAATAATGCTCCATCATTATTTGAATTTTCCATATCAATAAAAAGTTTTTTTCTATTTGGTAATTGCGTTAAATTATCTATAAACAATTGCTTTCGTAACT
Source organism: Sulfurimonas sp. (assembly GCA_027019325.1). Taxonomy (GTDB): domain Bacteria; phylum Campylobacterota; class Campylobacteria; order Campylobacterales; family Sulfurimonadaceae; genus Sulfurimonas. Next base: position 113 of record JALUWT010000111.1, on the reverse strand, counting down.
CCACTGTTTTATTGTCTACTTCTTTTTCCAAATATGCATTGATGTCTTTTTGTTTACGTGAAAAATCAAATATTTTTTCCTGCATCACATTCAATGCAGATAATATAAGCGAA
>JALUWT010000110.1 GCA_027019325.1 Sulfurimonas sp. | reverse complement strand
GTATTGAATGCTTTATAATCAGCTACGTTTTCTTCAGTATTTGTACTCATCATCTTCTCCTAATACTTTCTTTCCATTGGCTCAAACTTACCTTGAGTCACTTCACCCCATTCAATGTTGACGTTAAAGTCTTTATCCATTGTAGCATAGGTATGTACCATGTATTTTTCATCATCTCTTGTTGGGAAGTCTTCACGGAAGTGACCACCACGGCTCTCTTCACGATGTAATGCCCCCACGACTAGGACTTTGGCAGACTCTAGCATATGCCCAAGCTCTATAGCTTCTTGTAAGTCTGTGTTAAAAGTATTTGACTTATCATCTATACGGATATGTTTAAATCTTCCAAGTAAGTCATCTATCAGTGCGAGTTGTCTTTCTAATGATTCTTTGGTTCTAAATACTCCAGCATCAGCAGTCATACCATTTTGAAGTTCGGTTCTGATGTTGGGTACGGTTTCTTTACCGTTAGATGTTTTAATCGTATGCATTTCATCGATACATGTTTGTGCATCTTCTACACTTGCTTTACGAAGGCTTAGACCATCATCTAGCGCTTTAATCATGTTTTCACCTGCATGTCTACCAAAAAGCATCGCTTCGAGGACTGAGTTAGCTCCTAGACGGTTTGCTCCATGTACAGAGACACAAGAACACTCACCAGCAGCGTAAAAACCTTCTACAAGCTCACCCGCAGCATTTTTCTGTACTTGACAGTCAATGTTTGTAGGTATTCCACCCATAGAGTAGTGTGCCGTTGCAGAGATATGGATAGGCTCTTTAAGCATATCTTGCCCTTGAAAAGCAATGGCAAGTTCACGAAGCTCTGGAAGACGTGTTAAAATGATTTCAGGATCTAAGTGTGTTAAGTCAATGTTTACAGACTGACCATCTTTACCTACACCTTTACCTTGACGTACTTCTTCCATAATGGCACGAGACACAACGTCACGTGAAGCAAGCTCCATGGCATTTGGTGCATACTTAGTCATAAATCTTTCACCCTCAGAGTTAAAGAGTCTACCACCTTCACCACGTGCTGCTTCAGAGATGAGTACCCCTGAACCACCAAGTCCGCTTGGGTGAAACTGTACAAACTCCATATCTTCAAGAGGCAAACCATGACGTGCAACAATAGAGAGAGAATCTCCTGTGTTTGCATGTGCATTTGAGTTAAATCTAAAGAGTCTTCCGTTTCCACCTGTGGCAAACATCGTTACTTTAGCGTTAAATATGGCTACTTTAGAGTCTTTGATATTGTATGCAACCACACCAGATACTTTGCCATCTTCATAGATTAGGTCACCTGCATACCACTCGTCATAGACTTCGATACCTGCACGGTCTGCTTGTTCGTAGATAGTTTGAAGCAGCGTTAAACCTGTTCTGTCTTTAGCGTAACATGCACGAGGTTGTGACTGTCCACCAAAAGGTCTGATAGCGATGTCACCTTCTTTATCACGTGAAAAAACAGCACCCATACGCTCTGCCCATCGGACAGTTTCTGGTGCCTTGCTACACATAAGCTCAACACAGTCTTGGTCTGCAAGGTAGTCAGAACCTTTGACGGTATCAAACTCGTGAAGTTCTGTTGAGTCATCTTTCCCAAGTGCAGCGTTG
>JALUWT010000109.1 GCA_027019325.1 Sulfurimonas sp. | reverse complement strand
GCTCATCTGTCCCGCACCCCAAAAAGCATGCATAAACTGTTTTGCATGCCCTTTGTAAAGCGGTTGCATCTTCGCTAAAATGAGATTATGAAAACCTGCATTTTCAGGCATATGGTAATCAAGTAAGTCCGGCGCTGTTGTCTTTAAAAGTGGAAAGAAAATCTTTCCTGTCGCCCAACCCATATACTTATCTTCCAAAGGAGGTTTGCCTACAACTGTTGCCAGATAGGTGCGTTTTTTCTTCATAGTAATCGCAGATACTTCAAGCACCGGGTACGGCTCTTCAAGAGTATAATACCCTGTATGGTCGCCAAAAGGGCCTTCAACTTTCAACTCATTCGGGTCTACCCACCCTTCAATGACATAATCAACATCTTTTGGAATATAGAGCGGTGTTGTCAGTGACTTAACAAGCTGTGCAGGCTCTTTTGTAATGAGTCCGTACATCAAAAGCTCATTAACCCCATATGGAAGAGGAGCCGTTGCACACCATGTATAGAGTGGATTACCGCCTATACCGATGGAAACCGGCATTTTTTTACCCGCTTTTTGATACTGATCAAAAAAGTGTGAAGAGTCTTTGTGTATCTGCCAATGCATGCCGAGATGATTTTTATCATAGACTTGGAGCCTGTACATCCCGAGGTTCACCAATTCACCATCTAAAGACTGTGTATAGACCTGCCCCATTGTGATAAAGGGTCCACCGTCTTGTTCCCATGTTGTAAGAACCGGCAGCTTGTAAAGATCTATTGTATCATCAAAATATTTTATTTGTTGACATTCACCCTCACCTTTGAGACGCTTTGGAAAGATATTTTTCAATGAAAAGAGCTCTTTTGCCATATCTATTTTCTGCATAAATCCAGCAGGTGGTTTCATGTGCAGCAATTTTGTGATTTCATCGGCCACAGACTCAATGGTTCGACCAAAAAGAAGCTCACACCTTTTATAAGAACCAAAAACATTCATAAGTACAGGCTCTTCAAATTTTTTGCCACTTTTAGCATCTACTACATTTGTAAAAAGAAGTGCTTTACCGCCATCTTTCTTTTTTACTTCAGCATAGGCAAGATGCCCAATTTCAAGATATATATCTAACTCTTCTTCAATAACTTTAAGTTCATCATTTTGTTTTAAAAGATTAATAGTTTTTTTCATAAATGTTTATAGCCTTTGTGGCATTTCATCTTTAAATGCCGTTTTTTCTGCTTCAGCCAAAAGTTCCAATGCACCCTCTGCTATCATCAGTTCTGCCATTTCATTTCCAAGATTTTCACTTGCCTCTACCAACACAACTGCACGTTCACGCATTATTTTACTTCCATCAGCAAATCCGAGCATCACTCTAAAAACAATCTCATCTCCATCTCGTACCGCATTACATGCAACCGGTGCAGAACATCCCGCCCCGATTTTAGAAATGAAATCTCTTTCAATCTGTGTACAGATGTAAGTATCTGCATCATTCAACTGCATCGCTATCTCACGTAACTGTTCGTTACCCTGCACTATTTCAATGCCAAGAGCAGCCTGTCCCATAGGCGGTATCATCATATCTAAAGAGAGTTTATCAACATGAGGAATATCTTTTAATAAATCTAATCTGTGTAGTCCGATGTAAGCGAGAATAATCGCATCGTACTGACCTTCAGAGAGTTTTCTCAGGCGAGTATTGACATTACCGCGAAGATCTTTGAGTTTTAAATCCGGTCTTTGCACCAAAAGCTGCATTCTACGTCGCAGACTTGTCGTTCCAACAACAGCACCCTGTGGTAAATCTTCGAGACTTTTATATTTATGCGATAAAAAAACATCACTCTGATCTTGTCTTTGCGTGACTGCTACCAGTTCGAGCCCCTCTGGAATGTATGTCGGTACATCTTTTAACGAGTGCACTGCCATATCTGCCTCGTCCGCGAGCATTGCATCCTCAAGCTCTTTTGTAAAATGCCCTTTACCGCCAATGAGAGCAAGTGGTTTATCTAAAACTTTATCACCATTACTGACAATTTTATTAAGCTCTACTGTAATCTCAGAATAAGATTTTTCCACTCTCTCTTTAATGTGATATGCCTGCCATAAAGCAAGATCAGAAACTCGTGTCGCAATTCTTAGTTTTTTCATCTACTCTGCTTTCAAATATTTTTTCTTTGTGTTATCCACTTTACCATCAAGATAGATAGTTGGTGTCCCACTAACCATAACTGCATTAGCAGTATCGAGATCACGGTTAACCTGTTTAATAACTGCCGGAGTGTTTAAATCTTTTGGTGTCAAATGTGTTCCCTCTGCTTTGTTAAAAGCTTCTACAATTTTTGCCACATTTCGTTCATTTGGATTGACATGAACATTATAAAGTTTTTCAACTACATTTTTGTGCCCTTGCAATTCTGCTGCAGCAGCAGCTTTTACCAAATGAACAGATGCAGGATGCAAACGTTCTAGTGGAAAATGATAGTAATAGACTGCAAATCTTTTTGGATACTTTTTCATATATGAAAGCGCACCCGGCACAAAACCTTTACAAAACGGGCATAAAGGGTCTGAGAAAATAGCTACTTTATGCTTTGCATCAACATTGCCGAAAATTAGATTCTCTTTTGTATAGTATGCATCTTTAAAAGGTGGTTTGACAAGATCTGTCAAACTTTCACCACCTGACATATCAGTCAGTTCTTTTGTGATGATACGACCATTAGAGAACCAAATCATTCTCTGTTTAATGATTCGTTTTGGCTTTGTTTTGAGATAAGCCTGCACATCTACTATGTAAGCATTCCATCCTTTAAGCTGCGTGAGAGGTACAACATCGGAGATTTTTACATCAACAGATTTAAGTCTAGGATTTTCCATAAACTTATCATCTAAAAAATCCTCAACCTTATCACGTATATTACTTGCGTAAGCAAAACTATTTAAGAGTAGTAGTATGCTCAATAATTTCAACATCAATGACATCTGAATCCTTTTTTATATTAATATTTTTATCCTCAAAAGAGGTCTTACATTTCCCTGATTTTACATTATAACGGTTAACAATCATACTCGTAAAGACAGAAAACTGTAGTAAAACACCTATAATATCTGTCAAAAACCCCGGAATAATTAAAAGTATAGCACCGATGAGCGTAAAAAGATTTAATCTTTGAAACTGCTCCAAGTCAATACAATTATACGACACTGCCGTCATATTTTCTACAAGAGTTTTTCTAAAGTTTATGAGAATTGAGATACCGATGAAAGCAGTTAGGAGTATCTCAAAGAACGTTGCTAATCCGCCGATAGCAGAAGAGATTTGTACTGAGACCAAAACTTCTAAGAAGAGGTAAATGACAAAATAAAGCATCTACAGAAGCTCCATGATTTTTGTCTGAATTTCATCTGCCGCTACTGCAGTTTTTTCTGTTGTTTGTCGGTTATATATCTGTACCTGTCCGTTTACAAGCTCTTTTCCTATGATGACAGTATAAGGAAAGCCAATGAGTTCTGCATCTTTCATCTTAAAGCCAAAACGCTCTTTTCTGTCATCAATCATCACTTCTACACCTGCTTCTTGCAGCTGTCCGTAAAGCTTCTCGCCAAGTTCCACCTGTGCTTCATCTTTTATGTTGCTCACCATAATATTTACCATATATGGCGCAGTGCTTTTTGTCCATATACAGCCGTTATCGTCATGATGCTGTTCAATTACCGCTGCAACCAAACGGCTGACACCCATGCCGTATGTTCCCATAATAAACGGCTGACTTTTCCCATTTTCATCTAAAAATTCTGCTTTGAGTACTGAAGAGTAAGTCGTACCGAGTTTAAAGATATGCCCGACCTCGATTCCTTTTGTAAAAGAGAGTTCACCATCACAATAGGGACAGATATCTCCCTCATTTACCTCTGCGATATCAGCGAAATATGCCACATCGCTCAGAACTTTGAGATCAACTCCAACAAAATGATTATCTACTTCGTTCGCACCGCAAATCATCCCTGCAGCATCTATTAAATCGCTGTCTATAACATGTTTTGCTTTATCTTGGTCAAGTGGTCCGATAAACCCTGGCTCAAGTCCTATCTCACGCAACTCTTCTTCTGTTACATCCACTATGTCAAGTGCTTCTGTCGCATTGAGTGCTTTAACCTCTTGAAGATTATCACAGCCTCTTACAAAGAAAAGAACAATCTCACTCTCATCTTCGTAAATAACTCTTTTTGCCACACATTTGACTGTATAGTACGGATCAACTTTGAAAAATTCTGCAAGCTCGTCAATTGTTTTGATATTTGGCGTTAAAAACTTGTTAAAGCTTGCTTCAGGAGCTTCAGGGATGGATGCACGTTTGCTTCTTGAAGCTGCTTCAATGTTTGCACCATACTCACACTTTGAACAAACTGCAATAGTGTCTTCACCACTCTCAGCAATAACCATCAGCTCTTTTGAACCACTTCCGCCAATAGCTCCGCTGTCCGCTTCTACCACTCTAAAATCTAGGCCAAGACGTATAAGAATCTTTTTGTATCCCGCTTCCATCGCATCGAATTCACGGTCTAAATCTTCTGTGCTTGCATGAAAAGAGTAGCCGTCTTTCATAATAAACTCACGCCCACGCATCAAACCAAATCTCGGTCTCGCTTCATCACGGAACTTTGTTTTTATCTGGTAGAGATTCAGTGGAAGGTTTTTGTATGATGTTACACGGTTGCGAACCAGATTTACCATCATCTCTTCATGTGTCGGTCCAAGAACAAAAAGATTATTCTTTCTATCTTTAAAACGCAGTAACTCTTTTCCAAATTTCTCAATTCGTCCACTCTCAGCCCATAAATCAGCCGGTGTTACAAAAGAGAGCTCGACTTCCTGCGCACCCACTTTTGTCATCTCTTCATTGATGATATTTTCGATCTTTTTAATAACACGTTTTGCAAGCGGCAGATAGTTATAAAGTCCTGCAGCCACCTGTGTAATGAAACCGGCACGTGATAAGAAAATATGACTTGGAAGGGATGCGTCTGATGGCGCTTCTTTAGATGTTGGTATAAATGCTCTGCTTCTTCTCAAGTTCTAATCCTTTTTTAAATGGTGTTTATATTGGTCTGGAATGTTATCATGTTCATCATTTAAGATGTACTGCATCGCTCCCGTTACTGTATCACTTTTTGCTTCATGAGATGCTTCACGCATCTTTTTTGTCATATCATGCAAAAATCTTTTAATAGCTTGTTCCGCCATCTTCTTAGCTTCGTACTCATACTCTTTAGGTATAAATCCTTTTGTTATTGCTCTTTGTGTCTCTTGGGCAACCGCTGTATTTGCTTTTTTGTATATCTCTTTGATGATGGGCTCAACATTGAGTGCATCAAGCCACTCAAAAAACTCAACAACACTCCGTCCGACAATGCCGTGTGCCTGTCTGACATACTGCTCTCTGTCCGCTCTGTTTGCACTCACAATATTTTGGATATCATCAACAACAAACAGATAAATATCATCGCGCTCCTGCAAGTCGATATCTCTAGGAATCGCTAAGTCAAACCAAAATCTTTTAAATGCAACTTTTTCTATCAACTCATTGGTAATAATAGGATATTGCGCACTTGTTGCGGTAAAGATAATGTCAAATTCATTTACAGCTTTGTCTAAATTTCCAAACTCATAAAACTTTGCAGAACACTCTTCAGCCAGCGTCTCAGCCTTCTGTTTTGTTCTGTTTGCGATGTAAGTATCTACACCATCAGAGATAAGATGTTTTGCGCATATTTCACTCATCTCACCCACACCGATGACCAGTGCTTTTTTACTCTGTAGGTCATCCACTTTCTCTTTAATCTGTCCAATGGCTACAGAAGCGACAGAGACAGGTTTAGAAGAGATATCTGTGTGATTTCGTACTTTTGCAGCACATTTAAAAGCGTGGGAAAGTGCACGGGAGAGTTTTTTTGCAGCATAACCTTTTTCATGTGCAAAGCGAAAAGCATCTTTGAGTTGCCCTGCAATCTGTGTTTCACCAACAACCATAGAGTCAATGGAGCTAGCAACTGCAAAGAGGTGGTGAATTGCACTACTATCATCTACAATTTCAGCTGTTTTTTGTAAATATTCCGATGACAAGTCACCTTTAAATGTTAAAAGTGTCATAATATGCTGTACGGCATCTTCAATATCACTGCAGCATACATAAATCTCCATCCTGTTGCAGGTTGCTAAAAGCATCCCTTCACTAATGGAAGGAGACTGTACAAGCCTTTTAAGGCAGGCCTCTTTCTCTTCATCTGTATATGTAAATTTTTCTCTGAGTTCTATAGCACTGTTTTTGTGCGAAAAGCTGACTGTTAAATAATGCATTAATAACTTCTTTTTATCATGGTTTCAAGGATGTTTACTAAATCTTCATCCTCACGCGAGGCCTCTTTTGCCTCGTTTGAAAGTTTTGCTGCAAGAGCAAAGGATTTCTCTATGGTCTTATATACATCCATTTGAGACTTAATCCACTCTGTTTCTGATGCATCTGCCTTCTTTGCGTGAGAAGCAAGTAGTCGTTCTCGTTCATCTTCTTGCAGTGCTTCATAAAGGTAGATATATGGCAGTGTACATTTCCCCTCTACAAAATCATTCATCGCAGGTTTTCCAAGTGTTGCCTCATCGGCGGTGATATCTAAAATATCATCAATGATTTGAAAAGAGAGTCCGAGATTTCTTCCATAGAGTGCATGTGCCTGCGCATCTTTTCCTGCTAAAAGTGCAGCGGCTTTTGCCGCTGCTTCGATGAGTGTTGCCGTTTTAAGGTAGAGCATATCAAGGTAGAGGGCTTCATCAAAATTAAACTCTTCGGCCATCTTCACATCCATCATCTCGCCTTTAGAGAGTGCTGTAACAGAGGCTGCAATGGTTTGTGCCACCTCTTTGTCAAAATTAACCAATTCCGTAAAAGCTTTAGAGTAGAGAATATCGCCAAGCATAACAGCTGTTTTACTGCCGTCTGTTGCATTGACAGAAGCAACACCGCGACGAGCATCGGCATCATCAATGACATCATCGTGCAGTAGTGATGCTGCGTGAATAAGTTCAACAATGGCAGCCAAGAGCGGTGCTTCTTTGACATCTTTTGCAATTTTTAAAATGAGCTTCGCACGCAGACGCTTCCCACCATTTAAACTTGCAAACAGACGAGTCACCTCATCATAATCTATCTCTTCTATTAGTCTATTTAGTTCGGCTTCAACTCTTTGCATACATCTCTTCTAATTTTTATTTTTTAAAAACTTCAGCTTAATCTGCATTTCATTGTCATACAGATAAAGCTCAAATTTTGCTTCTTTTTTCTTTGTGTCAAACTCTTTAAATTTTAGTAAAAAATAGGGAGGGTTATAAAAATTCTTCCCATCATCTCGTAGTTTCAAACGAAAAGACTGGTTTCTATGATTTAAATAGAGTACATTTTGAGCAACAAAATTGTCATAACGGTACAAAGTCACCAGTCCCCCGTTTACATAAAGAGTCCATCTAAATACAAACAGCTTCTCTCTGTTGGCATATTTTACAAGAATTTTCTTTTGCTCATCCTTTTTTAGAGAAATTTTAAACACTTCCCTAAAATCATTGGCAAAAGTTACACTGCTAAACATGCAGAATGTAAGAAAAACTTGTAAAACTGCTCTCACGCAACTATTCGCTTTGAGAAAGTATCGCACCCATTATCTCAACATAAAGACTTTTAGTTTTCATATCACATGCATCTTGATGAGAAAAGTAATACTGTTCTACAGCTTTGTTGATATCTTCACCGACATGTTCTTCTAACATCATTTCCATTGTTGCTGCTTTTTCTATGAATTTCACAAGCTCTTGTCTTACAATATCATTGTTAGCATTAAACACAACATCCATAAACTTCGACTTTGGAGAACCTCCAAAGATATCCTCTTCATCTTCAAACAGTGCAGCATAATTACTCATCATTTATCCTTTAGTTTTAATTTTGTTTTGCGATTATAACAGCCGTTACTTAACTATTTGGGTGCCTACACCCTCTGATGTGAAAAGTTCAAGTAACATTGAGTGTTCTACACGTCCATCAATGATGTGTGCTTTTGAAACACCGCCATCTATGGCTTCTAGGCAGGCATCTACTTTTGGTACCATACCGCCGTGTATCGTTCCGTCATCCTTCAGTGTCTCCACCTCATCCTGAGTCAATGATGAAAGCAGATTTTTCTCTTTGTCAAGAACACCGTTTGTATCTGTTAAAAAGATGATTTTATTTGCACCGATTGCTTTTGCAACATACGAAGCACATAAATCAGCGTTGATGTTAAAACCGGGATGTCCCATCTCTTCTCCTGCTGCAATTGGTGCAATAACAGGAATGAAGCCATCTTTTACAAGATTAAGTACAACATCTGCTTTTACTTTGTTTATGTTTCCTGTAAGTCCCCATTTCTCAAAATCTTTTGCGTGAGCCGTAATGAAATGGGCATCTTTACCACTGATACCTATCGCTTTTGCGTCGTAAGAATTGAGTAACGAGACAATCTCTTTGTTTATCTCACCGCTGAGTATCATCTCTACAATGCGCATCGTCTCTCTTGTAGTGACGCGCTGACCGTCGATAAACTTTGTATCAATCTTCAATGCATCGAGCATATCTGTAATCTTTTTACCGCCGCCATGTACGATAACGGGTTTGATGCCAACAAGATGCATCAGCAAGATATCTTCAGCAAATTTCTCTTTTAACTGCGGAGATGTTTGTGCTGAACCACCGTACTTGATGACCACAATCTCTTTTCTAAATTCACGAATGAACGGCAGGGCATCAAGCAGTGTTTTTACTGTTTCAATTTTAGCTTGCAATATTTTTTCCTTGAGAGCAATAATAATTTTGCTATTTTAGCCAAAAATTGATTATTTAAAGATTATTCACGGCCTACATAAGCTACAATTTGGCATTATGGATATTTACAACTTTTTATATGAACATTTTTCTTACTCTATACTTTTTGTATGGAGCCTTTTTGAAGGTGAAATCGGATTAGCCATTGCAGGGATGCTCTCTGAGCAGCAGATTTTACTCTTTAAGTATGTTCTCATTATCTCCATTTCAGGAGCTATTCTTGGCGATACAGCTGTCTTTACGACAGGCTATCTTTTTCGACACAAAAGCAAAACCCTTTTAAAAACATACGAAAAAAGAGTAAAAAATATTGAAAAATGGCTGCACAAATATGGCAGTTGGGTCATTATATTTGAGCGCTTTATCTATGGAACACACATCCCTGCACTTTTAATGCTTGGAACATCCCAATACAGTTTTATGAAGTTTTTACTCTTAGATATCATCGGTGTGAGCTTCTGGGCACTTACCTTTACCTCTTTAGGATTTTATTTTGGACAGCAGGCTATTGATACGCTCTTTTTCATTCAGCACCACATCTCTATCGTAATTCTTCTCATCCTCTTCTTTTTTCTTATATACAAAATTAAAAATTAAACCTCACAATGTTGCTAAAGTAACATTTTTGTTGTTCAAATATGAGTTATAATTTTCATAATAACTCAAAAGGAAAATAAAATGTGGAAATATCCCATAGATGAAGATTTGTTTGACAAATTTTCTAAATACTCAAAAATAGCAGGTGTTG
>JALUWT010000108.1 GCA_027019325.1 Sulfurimonas sp. | reverse complement strand
AGGCTTAAAACGACATCATATACAAGAAAATAATGTTTTAGACTTTGTACATATTATTGCAAACTCTACAATCGGCTTAATTGATAAACAAAATGATGGCTACGCTTATATGCCTGTAAGGTAGCCTCTGTTTTGTTATACAGCTACCTTATGATGTTCATTTTGAATAAGCTTATCAGCTAACCAAGTTTTAATGATAGCTTGACGACTTACTCCGATATGTTGTGCTTCTTCATCAAGTTTTTTAACCATCCAAGTTGGAAAGTCAATATTAATTCTTTTTGGTTCTAAGTTTGGTCTTTTCATTGTTGATAAATCAAGATATTCAATTATATCTTCTTCGTTGTCATCAAATATTTTATCAAATTCTTCAGCCTTCATAGATTTCAATCTCCTTTTTTCTTGCTCTTCGTGCAGAAATAATTCTAATTTTCTCTTTCTCACGAATTGTTGTTACAACAGTATAAAACTTGGTATGAATTTTTCCAATGTTTATGTATCTTTCTTCACCTTCATAAGATGCCAAGATTTCAACCATTCTATCATCATTCCAAAGAAGTTTTGCTTCTTCAAAATCAATACCATGCTTTTGCTTATTTGATAAGCTTTTATTACTGCCATATTCGCATTTCATATAAGAAGTATATCATTTTTATATGAAATTGTAAAATTTTAGGAAAATTTCTGTGGGTGAATCATGGTGAGATATATTTAGTGTTACTACAATTTGTTATATATTTAATTTTTACAATATTTTTATTGAGATTATTTTATATTTAGAAACAATACTAAAAGTATGAAAAAAATTGGTGCCAACATAAGATAACTTACAATTTTGAAATTATTTGCATCTTCTTTATTTGAGATATATTCATTTAATATCGATGAATAAATCATCTTTTGCCAATCTAACTTTTTCTTATCTTTTATGCCATTTAAAACATTAAGAATTACAGTACTATTCATACCAAAAAAGTTATATGAGTTTATTTCAAAAAGAAATTTACCAATAGCTTTATCATTTTGGTAAACAATTAAGTAAGTCCATGCTAAAGGATATCGATACATATATTTATGTTCTGTTTTAAATTCAAGATCAGATATAGTATATTTTTGATTATTTATATATATGTTTTCTTTATTAATTATCAATTTTTTATATTTATTAAAATTATAGTAAGCAGGTATTAACATTATTGAAATAGTCATCATCAAAAAAAGCCAAGAAAGAAATATTACCATTAAACCAGCAAATAAACTAGAAAAATTACAATATCCTTTATTTATAGTATCATATATGCTCATAAGTAAAATTATTAATATAAAAATAAATAAAAATGTATAACCAATACTCTGTTTAAAAAGTGTAAAAGTAGGATTCTTATACTCTAAAATAATACTTTTCTCCAAATTATACATCCTTTATATAATGACTGCAAACATCCAATAGTCAAAGCACTATTGGTTTCATATTTTCTTTGTAGACTACTATTTATTCAGCAAACATTTTACACAAACAAATTCCAAAAAGCAACATTAACACACAGAATATTACTTAAATAGAAGTAGCGGAAAATTATGTTAAAATACTTCATCTTAACTTATAGGTTTACAATATGTCCACACCCTTAATCATTCTTATTGTCGTAGCAATTCTACTTGTCTTAATGTATAACTCCCTTGTTGCAAAGAAAAATCAAGTTGAAAATATCTTTGCATCGGTCGATACACAGCTTAAAAAACGTTACGACCTCATCCCAAATCTTGTCGCTTCTGTTTCAAAGTACATGGATCATGAGAAGTCACTGCTCGAAGAAGTTACAAAACTTAGAAGTGAAGCGAACAGACCAAACATCTCTGACAAACAGAAGATGGATCTCGATGCCAAAATAACAAAGGCACTTGGTTCTATCATGATTGCAGTTGAGAACTATCCTGAGCTCAAAGCAAACGAAAATGTCATGCACCTGCAACGCTCTTTAAATGAAGTAGAAGAGCAGATAGCTGCGGCACGCCGTGCATATAACCAGGCAGTCACAGACTACAACAATGCACTTGAGATGATTCCAACAAACCTAATGGCTTCTATGATGAATTACAAAGCAAAAGATGTTTTTGAGATCACTGAGGGTGAACGAAAAAACGTCAATGTAAGTGAGCTTTTTGCCAAAAACTAAACGATGAAAACTATTAGTGAACTTACAGATTTTTACTACAAAACACTCTATCCTGTACTGCAGGAGCTAGAAGAAGACAGAAAAGCAGTTAAAAAGCGCGTCATTAACATCAGCATCGTTTTTTCAATTGTTGTTTTTACTCTCTTAGCTTTTCTTGCCAAACATATCAATGATTTAGACTTTCTTTTTTTCATCGGCATTTTCTACATTGCCGGTCTTGGATGGATCTACCGTTATCTTATCACTGATTACAGAAGTAACTTTAAACAAAAAGTGATAGAACCACTGATAGAGCAGATAGATAAAAATCTGGACTATCTGCCGGAAATGCATGTTCCACTTGCAAACTTCAACCGTTCCAAACTTTTCACAAAACGTCCTGACAGAGTAAATGGAAACGATTATGTTCGTGGAAAAATTGACAACATAGATATTGCCTTTTCTGATTTTCACGCAGAGAAACGCCACAAAGATTCTAAAGGAAGAGAGTCATGGGAGACTCTTTTTCAGGGGCTTTTCATTATCTCCGATTTTCACAAAAAATTTCAAGGTGAGACCATCATCCTTCCTGACAGTGCCCAGTCTTTTTTTGGAGACCTCATCGGCTCGTGGCTGCAGGCACATAACTTCTCACGCAATGAACTCATCAAGATGGACTCTCCTAATTTTGAAAAAGAGTTCGTTGTCTACGGTACAGATCAAATAGAAGCGCGCTACATCTTGACCCCAACACTGATGCAAAAACTGCTCAGCTACAAAATACGTTCCAAACACCCACTCTATGTCTCTTTCATTCGAGGAAAAATCTATATGGCCATCGAATATAATGACGATATGTTCGAGCCGTCTCTATTTCGTTCACTTTTAAACTATAAAATAGCGATGGAGTATGTGGCAACCCTGCATCTTGCAGTCGGTGTAGTAGAAGAGTTAAAACTCAATCAAAAATTATGGAGTAAAGTATGAAAATAAAAATAGGACTCGTAGCACTGCTTGCTACAATAAATCTTTTTGCTGTTACAGTAGGCGAAAAACCAAAAAATGTTGTCATCTCAGGTGAAAACGGCGGTCTTGTAAAAGAGGGCAAAGCATGGAACTCAGATATGCTCAAAGAGAAGGTCTATGTCATGTTTTATGTCGATCCCGATGAAAAAGATGTCAATGAGGCATTTTCACAGGCTTTAAAGAAAAAAGAGTATAGAAAAAAAGGGGCTTTTGGGAGCATCGCCATTGTAAATCTCGCTGCAACTTGGAAGCCAAACTTCATTATAGAATCTATACTCAAAGGCAAACAAAAAGAGTTTCCAAAAACCATTTATGTCAAAGATAAACACAAAGTTCTTGTCAAAGAGTGGGCAGTCGGCGATGATGCTTCTAACATTCTCATTTTTGACAAAAATGGAAAGCTTCTTTTTTATAAATCAGGAAAGATGAATGAAAACGATACACAAAAAGCATTTCAACTCATAGAGGAAAATTTATAGATGAATGATGAAACAAACATACTAAGTATTAGCCTCAAAGATCTTTTTACAAAAAAAATGATTACTTACTCCATACTCCCATTTGTACTGAGTATGATAGTGCTTTATGTTCTCTTTTTTATTGTTGCGGGCATCGGACTTGACCAACTCGGCACTTTAGACATCAACTCCACACAAACCACCATACAAAATGGCATTCCCCACACAGATAGTTTTGCAGCAACACTACAAGGGACAGCCATCATTAAATTTTTAATGAGCTCTGCTCTTACCTCTTGGATAGCATCATTTTTGGTCTACACTATCGGTGGATTTTTAACGCTCTATCTCTCTATTTTCGTTGCACTGATTGTTATTGGATTTTTGACACATATGATTTTACAGGAAGTGCAGCGCAGACACTATCAGGATGTCACAATGATAGGCTTCTCTAACGCCCTTGAAGCAACATTTTTAACACTCAAATGGATATTTATTATGATAGGGCTCTTTTTAGTTCTCATCCCTCTCTATTTCATTCCGTTTGTCAATGTCATCGCATTTAATCTGCCGCTCTATTACTTCTTTCATAAGATGATGACCTATGATGTCAGCTCAAGCATCTGTACAAAAGAGGAAGATATGAAGATACGTTTCTTTTACAGCTCTACGCTCAGACTCAAGACACTAGGACTCTATCTGCTCTCGCTGATTCCTTTTGTCATCTTCTTTGCATCTGTTTTTTATGTCATCTATTTGGGACACAGTTACTTTATAGAGGTGCGAAAATTAAGAGCTGAGGCTTAGTCCTCGTCCTTCTCTGCATCTTTCATCACTAAAGCTCTGTAGTTTTCATCTTTAGCGACGAGCCCGGCTTCATAAAGAAACTGGCTTGGCAGAAAGTTCTGTTTTTTAATCTTGTCATATTTTGCATAGCTCAAATACAAAATATCTTTTGCACGGGTCACAGAAACATAAAAAAGACGGCGTTCTTCATCGAGACTCCCACCTCGCTGCATCAGTTTTCTGTTTGGAAAACGCCCATCCATTAAATCTACCACATAGACCTCTTTATACTCTAAACCCTTACTTGCGTGAACACTTAAAAGATTCACCCCTTCGCCCTGCGTGAGGTCTGATGAGCCTAGTATCATCGCATTTAAAAAACGGTCATGTTCGCTATAAGGCTTTGCAAGCTCTTGCAGCAGCAGCATTTTTCTGTTGATGCGGATGTTGGATTCCTCTTTTTGTTTCTCATCTATGCTGCCGTCTTTAAGCGTTGCACGTTTCGTGGAAAGATAATCGGCAATGTATTTAAAAAGTTCCGAATCAGCAATCTTTCGTACAATAGTACGCGGCTGTTTAATCCCTTTTAAATCCCGAAAAAGCAGATAAAAGTTATGTAAAAAAGTTGCAGAATCTTTTGTCAGTTTAGGATGTTTTAAAATCGGGTTTTTCATAAACTTCGCTTCAAAACCAAGCTTGGCATATTTTCCTACCGCGCCAAGCTCTAAAAAATCATCAAAAAGTCCGAGCTGATGATTAAGCTTGCGTTTTTCAAAAGGATTTTTCATCGATTCATCAGGTGCATAGAGTCCGTAAAACATACTTCCCTGCCCTAATGCTTTAAGCGCAATATAAAGCTCTTTAGCCATGGCACTTCCAATGCCGCGCGCAAACTCAAAAAGGTGAATAAAAGCCATCATATCAGCTTCATTTACAAGCAGAGTATAGAGATCAAGCACGGCTTTCACCTCACGCGAGTCAAAAAAGCTCGTGCCCCCTTTACGTTTACAGGCAATGTCAAGCTCACGCAGCCCTACTTCAATGCCGTCAGCCGAAGAGTTGTTACGAAAGATGACCGCTATCTCTTCATGTGGTGTCGTGCTGTTGGAGATTTTATCTGCCACACCGTGATACTGATCAAAGAGTTCATCAAAAGCTAAAAGTTTGGGAGCCTCTGCATCAAAATTCCGTGTTACCTCTAACTTTTTAGGGTATATACGCTCATTAATCTCTATTACCTTATTTGCCAAAGATAAAATCGGCATGGATGAACGGTAGTTCTTTGTCAGAGTATGTACCACAGCAGCAGGATATTTTGTCGTGTAAGAGCCGATGATTGTAATGTCTGCACCGTTAAAAGCATAGATGGACTGGTCATAATCTCCCACACAAAACAGAGATGGCGGCTCTATTGCATCGATAAGTGTTCCCTGCAGGGCATTGGTGTCTTGATACTCATCCACAAGTACCTCTTTGTATCCAAGATCACTCTCATTCGCCATGGTGCGGAATTTCAGAAGCAGGTCATTAAAATTTAAAAAACCATACTCATTTTTCAGTTTTTCAAACTCATCCACAACATCAGCATATATCAAAGCAAAGAGCTCATGCTCCGGATAATTTTCAATCAGCCAGTTTTCAAAATCTTTCTCTAGCTCTGTGTTTTGATAGTAGGAGTACAGATCATACAGATGGTTGCCTCCGTATGGCTGTACTTCAGCATCTATGTGCATAAAGCTACGCTTTTCAAAAACAGAACGAAAAAGTGTTTTAAGCTCACGCTGTTGTTTGAGGACGACTTTTTTATCTCGTTTTTTCAGCCATCGGTAGCTTACTGCGTGAAAGGTTCCTGCATCTATTTTTTTGGCAACATCAGCACCAAAATACTCCGCAACACGCGCCACCATCTCTGCTGCAGCCTTGTTTGTAAAAGTAAGCAGAAGTATCTCTTGTGGCTGCACGCCAGAATTCAGCAGATGCGCGATTCTTCCAACAATTGTAGAAGTTTTTCCAGTTCCGGCGGAAGCGATAATGAGGTTTTGATTGGCTGTTGAAGTTGCAGCAGCATGCTGTTCTTCATTTAAACGAGATAAAGGCATGCGGAATTATACCTTGTAACTATTAAAGTGTGCTAATTACAGCAACTCGTTTGATATCTCCTGTGAATCTGTCAGCAGGATGAATTCTATCTTGAAGAGCATCAAATAATTTTTTCTTAACTGCCATAATTTTCTCCTTCTTAAACATACACTACCTATGTTTAACACTTTTTTAACCAATTAATAAACAAAAATGTTTAAATAATTCTAATAAAAGTATTAAACAACATTTAAACTAAAAGAAGATTAACTATTTGTTTTAAAAAATGACAATTTATTGACAATTTGTCATATTTTCTATGATTAAACATATAAAAACCATGTTCATTAATTTACGATACAGAGTTAAAACTTGCTATAATGTTTGTTGAATAAATTGTTGTATCTCTAGATATATGTTCTTTTAAAGTCATTAATGCCCTCGTTAGTTATTAATAGGTACTTAATCAATAATTTTTCAGTATAATTACAAAATATAAATGTAAGGTAATAAATAATGAACTTTATAACAAAGATAAAAATTAAAAACTTTTTTTCTATTAAAGATGAGATTAGCATAGATTTTAAAGCATCTTCATATAATATTGAGCATAATATCGATAGATTGTTTGAGCTTAATGGAGAATATTATAATAAAATAATCTCTTTTTATGGAGCAAATGCTTCTGGAAAGACTACTATTTTAAAAGCTATCATTACTTTAGCAAGAGTTATCAAGAATGAGCAATCAGATAATTTCCCAATATCATTTAAAAATAAGTTCGCCGATTTAGATTTAAATAGTGAGATAGAGGTAGGTTTTGTTATTAATAAAAAAGAGTACCTATATAAATTGATATTCGAATCTCAAAAATATAATAATATTGCTATTAAAAATGAAGAATTATATACAGTTGAAAAAGAAAATAAACAAGCTTTTTTTAATAGAGAAGATAAAAAAATAAAGAATATAGATAAAAAAATTAAAGATGTGATATTTGATAATTTAAGTGAAAAAAAATCGCTATTTCAAGAATTTACAAAATTTGATGAGAGTGATATTTTATCAGATATTACATATTTTTTTATTAATATAGACTATTCTTCTAATATATCTACTTACAAGACACAACTAAACACAGACTTGATGGATGAACGGTTTATAGGGAAGATTTTAGATATTGATAGTCTAAGAAAAGACTTAGAACCATTCTTCTTAAATTTCTTTAATTCAATAGGATTAGATATAGAAAAAGTTAAGGTAAAAGTTAAAGAGGAAGATGGAGAAGAAAAAGAGATTCTAGGGTTAGAGATATATCATAAAATAGGTTCAGAAGAGCCTTTAGAATTTGATTTAGAATCAGATGGAACTCAGATGCTTATGAAGATACTTTTAGATATTTATAGTGCTAAATTAAGAAAAAATATTTTAGTTATTGATGAGTTCGATTCTATCTTACATCCAGTTTTAATTCCTATCTTAAATAAGCTATTGATAGAGAATGATATACAGATTATTTACTCAACACATAATATTTACAATATGCAGTTTTTACAAAATGATGAGATATTTTTAATAGAAAAAGATGATAATCATGAAACAACTGTAAAACCTATCAAAGATAATTCTGATATAAAAGGGTATGAAAATCTTTTAACGCACTATGAAAATGGTTTAATAGGTGGTATACCAAATATTAAAGATATAGTTACTAAGATATTTTAATGTTTGCAAATTTAGAAAGTTTAAAACCAAATAGACCTGAAGTTGATACTATCTCTCAAAAAAGAATATTATGTATTATTGAGGGTGAATTTGAACTGAAATATATTGTAAAAATATTTCAATTATATGGATATGCACAAGACTGCCTTAAATTAACAGAAGATTTAATTAAAGTAGCTTGGTGTGATAAACTTCCTAAACATATTAATATTGTTCACAAAGTAAAAGGTACTTGTAAATTTGATGGAGGTGGAACTTGTAAAGGTTCGGCTGTCCCAACTCCTGCTATAAAAGCTTTTGAGATGTATAATCAAGATTTGTCAATATTTGATAAAGTTTTTGTTTTTTTTGATAACGATTTGGATAAAGAAAAAGAAGTAGAAAATTATTTTACAGAAAAGTTTAGCTCTTTAGAATTAGATAGTTGCCTTTTAGTTTCTACTCCTTGTTTTGAAAGTAGCCTAATAGACTTTTGTTCTTGCGGGAGTTGTAGAGAACAAATAAACAATACAGTAGATGAAAAATCCCCTTGTGATAAATATAAAAATAATTTTTCTAAACTAGCTTGTTTTAGTGGTAGTAAACATCTAGTCTCAAATTTAACAAATAAAGATATTTTAGATTTACAATCAAAAATGTCTGAATTGAATTGTGTCAATAATAGTATTGAAAATTTTATGTTAAAACAAGGTGTCTGATTATTCTTAAATTAATATAATATTAGACTCACTTACCAGTGAATAAATCTTCACTATTGATTCAATCGTCTTTAGGTTTTACCCCTCAAATTACATCCTGAGAATGAATCTCCACTTTCAAGATGTAAAAAATAAAAGGATACAACAAAACATAGGAACGCAATAAATTACCTAGCGGAAATTTATGGTTCTATTCGACCGTTAGAATAAAATTAGATAGTAAAGTAGATGTGAATATTTTGAAGAGTTACATTTTGAGATAAAAGAGGATTAAAAAGTGGCATATTTTATAACAATAAAGCAAGGAAATTTACTAAATGAGAAAGCAGACTTTATTGTAAATGCTTCAAATACGAAGTTAATACTTGGTAGTGGAGTATCTATGTCATTTAAGAGAAAGTGTGGATATGAACTACAAAAACTAATGAATAAAGAGTTAATTTTAAGAAAAAAATTACAAAAAGGTGATGTTGTTTTGACTTCATCAGCAAATGCCGAAAATTTTAAATATGCTTTACATGTTGCTGTAATGGATTATAATGATAGAGTAAAAGGAAATGACAGAAATCCCACACTTGAAGATATAAAAAAAGGATTACAAAATATAGAGCAATTGCTCCAAAAGTTTGCTTTTAAAGAAAAAAAGAAAATAGCTATACCACTTCTTGGATGTGGAGTTGGAGGTTTGGATAAAAGTGAAGTTATA
>JALUWT010000107.1 GCA_027019325.1 Sulfurimonas sp. | reverse complement strand
GCATTTGAGATGGCATTGATGAGTGATGATTTTCCAACATTGGGTTGTCCTGCCAATGCAATAGTGATGGTTTCCAAAACTTTTCCTTATGTTACACTATAAAACTATGAAATGATAACTATTATCACTTCATAGGGCCCCTCTAATAATAGGTAACACCCACAATGGATTTTGCAAATGTGAGATTGTGCAAGAGATTTATGAGTCCTAGCCTTAGCTAAGACGAAGTAAATATCTTGTGCAAGATTGCGTTTGCAAAGTCCACCCTTCGGGCATCACTAGCTTTCCCCTATGCGTCGTTACTCTTTCTCACCTTAGCTACGGCTAGGGTTTCAAAAGAGTGCCTAGCCTAGAGAAAAGCTAGTGATGTTGTGGGTATTACCTATTATTAGAGGTGCCCTAAAATCAGAAGAAGTATAGTGAGAGTTCTCTTAATAATGCATTAAATTGAGAGTTGTTATCATTAACTACTAGACAACAATAGTAAATACTGCCCCATCTTCATTGTTTTCCACACACAATGCGCCTTGCATATTGTCTTCTATGACCATCTTTGCGATGTGTAGTCCAAGCCCAGAGCCATCTTTTTTGGTACTGACATATTGGGTAAAGAGTGTATCTATAATCTCTTCAGAGACACCCCCTGCATTGTCTCTTACCTCTACCAAAGAAGCCTCATCTTTCTGTGAGATACTTAGGCGAATCTGCATGTCTTCATGTGGATTTTCCACAAAAGCATCTTTGGCATTTTGTAAAAGGGCTAAGATGACTTGGTTGTATTCATTAGCATAGCCATACACCAACACTTCATCCTCTCCTTCTACTACAACAGCAATGTTTTGTAGGGAGTATTCCATTTCTACCAGATGCAACACAGATAAGATAGTTTCCTTCACATTAAAGTGACTTTTACTTTTAGACGGCGTAAAAAATGTTTGAAAATCACTCACCGTTTGGTTCATGTGTGTAGCTTGATTCAACAAAGCATCCATTTTTTCGCTAAATACTGCTTGCGTTAATGTGCCTAGTTCATATTTGATCTTCAGGAGCATGCCTGTAGCTTGAATGGCAGAGAGAGGTTGTTTCCATTGGTGGGTTATCATCCCTATCATCTCCCCCATTTGGACATGACGGGACTGTATCTCTATGGTTTGCTGTTTTTCCATGTTTTTTGCTACTTCTTCTTCAACCAGTCTTTGCATCTCTTGATTAAACTGTTCCAAACGTCTGTTTTTCTCTGCGATTTCTTCGAGGAGAAGTACATTTTCATTGTGCACTTGTCTGGCATTTTGTTGGGCTAGGGCTGTTTCTGTTATATTTTCAAACAACACGATGCAGTGCTTTTCATCTTCGCTCAAGTGCACACGAATGTTCACATAGTGTTCTGGCTCTTTGAAAACCAAAGGAATAAGTAGCGTTTTTTCTTTCCCCTTAAAAAGGGCTTCGAGTGCCTCTTCCATGCCTACAAACTCAGGCACAACCGAAAAAAGGTCAACCTTTGGATCCAATAAAAGCGCCTTATCACAATATTTGTCTAACGAAGAGGAGTATCCTTCTATGCTAAAGTCATCATTTACAATGATATATTCATACAAATAATTTGCACAAATAGCAGAAACAATCTCATGACCAAACA
>JALUWT010000106.1 GCA_027019325.1 Sulfurimonas sp. | reverse complement strand
TTTTAGGCTTTACAGAAGGTTTTGCACTCTCTGTGATACAACCCAGTCTAATGCAGACGCGTTTCTCTTTTTTCTCTCCAGAAGATGAGGAAAATTCACTATAAGTATAAAAAATCGAAGCTAACAATAACATGTGTATTATTATAGAAAGAGAGAGAGATTTTGAGTGTTTATTCATAAGCACATCGTATCAAAATCTCTGTTACATTTGTGTTAAATAGCCCGTTTGAATTCTGGATATGCTTCAACACCTACTTCATTCACATCAAGCCCTTCAACCTGTGCATCATCTGTCGCTCTGAATTTTACAAACAGATTAATCACATAAATCACAACAAAAGAGCTTACAAAAGCAAAAACTGCTACAACTACAACCCCTTTAAGTTGGTCTAAAATAGAGATACTATCGACAAATATACCTACTGCCAATGTCCCCCAAATACCATTTACCAGATGCACAGAGAGTGCACCAATGAGGATTGGCGTATAAACATCATACAGATCTGGTCCTGCTGTGATGGCCACAAGTCCACCGAGAGCACCGTTAAGTACCATTGTGATATCAAGCAGTTTGTAACGCATATACATAATAATAGCGGCGATGATTGCACCTGCAAGTCCGGCTGTATTTGTATTCATAATGGTTTTTGCAACAG
Organism: Sulfurimonas sp.; assembly: GCA_027019325.1. Taxonomy (GTDB): domain Bacteria; phylum Campylobacterota; class Campylobacteria; order Campylobacterales; family Sulfurimonadaceae; genus Sulfurimonas. The sequence continues at coordinate 983 of JALUWT010000106.1, read as the reverse complement.
TGTTTGCATTTTCAACAGAAGAGATAGAGCCGACACTCCCCCCGTTAAATCCAAACCATCCTATCCAGAGTAAAAGTGCTCCAAGAACGACAAGCGGAATATTGGAAGCGGGAACGACTTTTATCTTGCCATTTTTATAACGTCCTTTACGCGGTCCCATGATGAGAATTGCAGCTAACAATGCCCAACCGCCTGTTGAGTGAATAACTGTAGAGCCGGCTAAATCATACATGTGAAGATCTAAAAATGTTCCATTTAAAAAATCAGCACCCCAGCTGATATTTACAATCAACGGATAAATCAGACCACCCATCATAACAGTAAAAATCATCAAAGGGATGATTTTTACCCGCTCACTCACGCCACCACTCATAATATTGACAGTTTTACCAACAAATGCCATCTAAAATAAAAATGCGGCCCAGATACTCATAGAACTGCTCTCCCATGAACCAAAAGCGATGCTGTAACCAACAAGCAAAAACATTTAAGAATCGAGTGTATCAAAAAATATATATTTTAAAAATTAAATGAGAAATCTTGCGAGAGTGCATATGCAAAATGCATATGCGATTGGGAAGTTTTGAAACTAAATAGCTTCTTCGTCAGTTTCACCTGTACGGATTCTGATGATTTTTTCGATATCGCTAACGAAAATTTTACCATCACCGATTTTACCGGTTCTCGCTGCTTCAACGATTGTAGAAGTTACTTGTTCTACCATCTCTTCTGCAACAACCATCTCCATTTTGATCTTTGGTAAAAAATCAACTACATACTCAGCACCACGGTAAAGTTCACTATGACCTTTTTGACGACCGTAACCTTTTACTTCACTTACTGTCATACCGTCAATACCGATCTCTGCAAGTGCATCTTTCACATCTTCTAATTTGAATGGTTTGATAACCGCTTCTACTTTTTTCATTATAATTACTCCAAAAAGTTATATTATTGTCTCAATTGTAACCACATTTGATTAC
>JALUWT010000105.1 GCA_027019325.1 Sulfurimonas sp. | reverse complement strand
TCTACTAAGATATGTGCTGTTGGTTTTCTAATACCTGAAGCCATACCACGAGCACGTGGACGGAAACGTTTAAGTACTGGACCATTGTCAACACGACATGATGTAATTACACAATCTTCAGCTTCGTCACCACTGTTAGCAACTGCAGATGCAATTACTTTAGAGATGATTTTTGCTGCCTTATTTGGAGTGAATTCTAAAGCTGCCATAGCCTCTTCAGCATTCATACCCTGCACTTCACGTGCAATAAGACGAGATTTAATAGGTGATACACGGATAAATTTTAATAATGCTCTAGCCATGACTACCCCTTCTTTTGAACAGAGCCCTTGTGGCCCTTGAATGTACGAGTTGGTGAAAATTCACCAAGTTTATAACCAATGTGGTTCTCTGTAATATATACAGGAACGAATTGGCGACCATTATGAACATTTAATGTTAAACCAACCATCTCAGGAAGAACCATAGATCTTCTTGACCAAGTTTTAATAGGTTTTTTGTCTCCGCTAGCTTTCGCTGCTTCAACTTTCTTTATTAAATGCGCATCTACGAATGGACCTTTTTTTACTGAACGAGCCATATTAGCCTACCCTTTTTGCATTTGGTTTACGACGTGTAATAATTAGTTTATCACTAGCTTTTTTACGACGAGTTTTAGCACCCTTAGTTGGTTTACCCCAAGGAGTAACTGGGTGACGACCTGAATTCGTTTTACCTTCACCACCACCATGTGGGTGATCAATAGGGTTCATCGCAGAACCACGAGTTTGAGGACGAATACCTAAGTGACGTTGACGACCAGCTTTTGCAATTACGATATTTGCAAACTCTTCATTTCCAACAGCACCAACAGTTGCTAAACATTCACCAAGAACTAAACGCATCTCTGATGAAGGCATACGTAAAGATACATATTTGCCATCACGACCCATAATCTGAGCAGATGTTCCAGCTGAACGTACCATTTGTCCACCTTTTCCAACTTTAAGCTCAACATTATGAACAAGTGTACCAACAGGAATGTTTTGAAGTTTCATAGCATTACCAGGTTTAACATCTAAACCAGATTCAGCAGACTCAACTGTAGCACCAACCTCTAAACCTTTTGGTTGAAGGATGTATCTTTTTTCACCATCAGCATATGTAATAAGTGCAATTCTACAGTTACGGTACGGATCGTACTCAATAGTAGAAACAGTACCAGGAATATTGAACTTGTTTCTCTTAAAGTCAATAATTCTGTAAAGTTTTTTCGCACCCGCTTGCTTATGACGAGATGTAATACGACCATTATTATTACGACCAGCAGTTGTTGGAAGTTTTACTAATAATGAACGAACGCTAGCTTTAGCAGTGATATCTGAACTATCTACATTCGTATAAAAACGACGAGACGGAGTTATCGGTCTATAAGTTTTAATTGCCATCTTATACCGCCAAACTTTCGATTTGTGCACCTTCTGGTAAAGTTACATAAAACTTTTTGAAGTCATTTTGTTTACCAGCTACACCACGGAAACGTTTCACTTTTCCGCTTTGATTTAGAGAATTTATTTTTGTTGGAATAATTCCGAAATACTCTCTAAAAACCTCTTTAAGACCTGTTTTGCTCATACGAGGTGATGTTTGAACAACAATAA
>JALUWT010000104.1 GCA_027019325.1 Sulfurimonas sp. | reverse complement strand
AAGGAGATAATCAGCCTCTACGCCGTTATCTAAAGCACGTTCTAACATTTCAATAGCAAGAAGATTTTTGCCCTTTATTGTTTCACTTTTTCTCTTATAAGCATTACTCCTGTGATGAAGTTTAGTTGTAAATTCAGATATATTTTTTCTTCTGCTATCATTCATCTTGATTGCAAAGTCAAGTTGAAAAGTTGAGTGCGAATCTGCATAATTAAGAGATACGATATTGAGTGCATTGATGGTTCTGTGTTCTTTGTTACTCCAGACATATTTACAACTCCCCTCAATCAATTTTCCTCTCTTTGGCTCGACTGTGTCATCGATAATGAGCAGACGGTGTTCGCCTTGTTTGTGCAGTGGTTTTATCTTTTGCAACAGTGTAGTAGCACTTAGTAATAATAATTTTCGCCAATTGTAGCGACTATCTTTTATAAACCGATAGTAGGCATCTTTGCCAAATGCACTGTCGCTCTGTTTTATAAAACTTGATTGGCGTTTTTGCATCACAAGCATATAAAGAAAATGTAGAATTATTTGAAAAGGAGGATGTCCAACTTCTCTTTTTACGAAGTTGCTCTGTTTGAGTAGTCTTGTGATTCTAATCTCTTGTAGCACTTCTAAAATTGGATTCTTTAATAAACTCTTCATAGCATAGTTGATATAATTTGCAAGTTCCATAAAATAGCCTTGTATTTTTGATGTTGTAGGAACAAAATTATACTGAAAAGTGGCTATTTATGGGCTTTAATGCTCAACTTAAGTTCGTGGATTTAGTGAAATCTATGTGCGAAAGTTGAGAAATTTATTTAAGATTTATACTCTTGGCGCATACATAAGCGCTTGCCCACGCAAATGCAAAGTTGTACCCGCCACGACGGCCGACGATGTCGAGTACCTCTCCGATAAAGTAGAGATTCTTCTGTTTATGTGACTCCATCGTTTTTGGATTTATCTCATTTGTGTCGATGCCTCCACCGCTAACTTCTGCATGACGGAAACCGTGTGTATCTTCGATTTCAAATTTCCAATTACTTATGGTGTTAGCAATTCTTTTTGCTTTTTTTGTATCGATTTCGCTTGCTTTGCTTGCGTGAGGCAGAGCGAGAAAATCCAAAAGATTTGTGGCAATCTTAATCGGTAGAAGTCCGGCTAAGATATCTAAAAGTGTAAAGTGTGGCAGCTCTTTTGCCGTAGCTGTGATGTGACTTGCAATCTGCTGCTGCGTGAGAGAAGGCAAAAGATTGAGAGAGACTGCCACATGATTAAACTCCAAAAGTGCTTTAGAAGCGGCTTGTGAAATGTCTAAAACTGCAAAACCTGAGATGCCATAGTTTGTAAAGAGTATGTCACCTTTTGTTGTAAACTCTTTTTGGTGATTTATGAAGAGTGTGACCTCTCCATCGACCTTTGCACCTGCCATTTTATGGACTATTTTGGAGTCTATCTCAAGCTGTACAAGGGAAGGGTAGGCAGGAATGATGTTATGCCCAAACTCTTTTGCGAAATCTTCGCCATCGCTGTTGCCACCAAGGTGCGAAGCTGCACGTGAACCGCTTGCGATAACAACTGCATCATATTTACTGAGAAACTCTTTTACAGAGTTGATTTTGGCATTATAGTGAAAAAGAACACCTAGATTTTTTGCATACTCTTCATAAATTTTTGCAACACTTTTTGCTTCATTAGAGAGGGGGTAGACCTTCCCGTCGGCTTTAACATCAAGCAGCAGCCCCATAGAGTTGGTAAACTTAGTAAAAGCGTGAAAATCAAATGCTTTGAGTGCAGGCTCTGCGAAGCTTGGATTTTCTCCAAAGTAGTCTTGTGTTGAGACATTTGTGTTTGTAATGTTACAGCGACCATTTCCAGAGACGAGAATCTTTTTTGCCACTTTGGTATTTTGTTCAAAAAGTGTCACGGCATGGCCACCGCGGGCACAAAAGATGGCACATGCTAAACCGCTTGCTCCTCCACCGATGATTGCTATTTTTTTTGTCATCTCACTCTCCACTACTCTTTAAATTTTGAAAGCTGCATCAGATACGAATTGAAAACAAATCCATACTCTTGTATGACTTTTTTATTGAGGTATGGTTTGGTTGTCTTTCCAAGGTAAAGCGAAACAAGCAGACCGTTTTTAAGATATGCAGGATCATACGCGAAAGAGACTATTTTGTTTTTGTTTGCCCACGCAGCAATCTCTTGAAGCTCTTTTTTTTTGTGCTGCAAGACAATCACAGCATCAGGCTTTTGTTGCATAGCTGTATTGAACTGTACTATTTGAACAGTTACTCTTTTGTTGAGCAGAACATTTGGATAATCGGCCTCTATTGCTGATTGAAACTTTTTGGCGGCATTTTCATCTATTTTTTTCGCCAAAATGTAGATGCTGAGTATAGGGGAGTCACTGCTTCTGATGCCCTCTTCAAGCAGAGCAATTTTTACAAACAGCTTTGCCTCAATATTGATGATATTCGTATTATACTGTTTGGCGAACAGTTGTAGCGATAAGATTAAAAGAAGAGCAAATACTCTTTGTATCATCGCATTCTCCACTCTAAAGAGAGCCAGAAAGAGCGCCCGTCACGATGGAAGTCATTTTCATAAGTTCCAGTGCCATTTACAGGGTTTCCATCCCCGAGTTTTGATGGAAAAACGACATCCGCATCAAATATGTTTTTTGCACTTGCCTGTATGGAAAAAGAGTCCTGCGTAAATGTAAGTGTTTGATCAAATGTTGTGTAGCCATGCAATGTGCTGCGTGTATCAGCAGCTTGTCTCTCTCTATTTCCGACATATCGAAGTTTACTGCCTGTATGCCATTTAGAATTTATTTGATAGTAGAACATTGCATTTGCCAAATTATTTGCAATAAAAGGCACTTCATTATTATGCGTTGTTCGTACCTCTACATAACTGTAGTTGGCTTGCAGTGTGAGTTGTTCATTGAGAGGAATTTTCACTTCAAATTCTGTACCGTAAGAATCTTTTTCATCACCATTGCGAAGTTTATACGCTGCATCTCTATAGATGAAATCTTTCATGTGCGAGTAAAAAAAGTTGAGAGTAAACCAACTGTCAAAGCCAGCCTCGTAACTATAAGCGAGCTCCACCGTATCTATGGTCTCTGACTCTAAAGAGGGGTCTCCCGCAAACTGCTGCGTATTACTGTAAAGTTCACTCCAAGAGGGAGCGCGAAAGGAACGCTGGTACATCAGTTTGTAGCTTTGTGCATCGTCTTGGGTATATAAAAGGGAGAGTTTAGGTGCAAAACTTGACTCTGCATCACTGTAATAATCATAGCGTATCCCAACGTTTGTTGTCCATTTATCACTCAGTGTGTAGATATCATTGAAATAAAAAGCATACTGGTTGCGTGTGAGATTATCTTTAAGGCCATCGCCTGGCAATTCTATGTTTGTCACTGTTGAAACTGCCGGATTATTTACAAAATATTTTGTGTCATTCGCATTGGCTTGTGAGAGATATATGCCAAAGAGTGTATTATGCACTCTGCTGTTATATTTCAAAGCAGTATCTGCGTAGATAACATCCTCTTTATAGGAGCCCTTTCCTGTCAAATCATAAGGGTATCCCAGTAGGCTGAGTGGTCTTAGTCTCGCTCCTCCCGCATACTTGTACTGTTTGTAACCTATTTTTAGATCTAAAGAGCTTTTCTCAGAGATTTCAGGAGTGTATCGAAGTTCGTTGATAAAAGAGGTATTTTGAAGCTTTTTTGGGTCTTGAACAATGGGCCATGCTCCATAGCCATAGAAGTTTTGTGTATTTTGTTCGAGCCATCTGCTTGTAAAAGAGAGCTCTTTGTAAAATTGGAGAGTCACTCCCAAAGATTTGTTTGTAAAATCTTCATAAGATGTGAAATCCTTCTGCATTGGTAAAAGCGAGTAGGAGTTGTACCCGCGAGAGTTGTTGTTTTTGACAAAGAAACCATCGAGGGCGAGTTTGATGCTTTTTGTATTTATGTTTTGGGTAAATCCAATGTCATTATTGTGAACACTGCTAACATTTGTAAAGAGTACATTTTCTTTATGCGTGGAAGCTTTTGTGATGACATTAATGACACCTATGTGGGCATACGAACCATATAAAGCAGAAGCAGGACCGCGAATGACTTCAATTCTCTGTATATTTTCTATGGGCATATCAAGATAAAAATAGCTTGAGCCTGAAAGTTCATTGTTGACACTAATACCATCAATCATAAGTTTTATTTTATCTCGTACAAAAGATTTGTTTCCCCGCATAATAATCTGTTTTGCTCCGGCTATCCCCATGGAAAGTTCGATACCTGGAACAGTTTCAAGAGCAGTGTAGAGGTTAGTAATTCCAAGTTTTTTGAGTTCATCTGCATGTAAAACTGAGACAATGGCAGGTGTTTTGTTAATGTTGAGTTTCGTTCTTGCTGTAATTTCAGAAGCATTGTTTAAATCTTCAAGAAGATTGAGTTTGTCTATCTCGTCTCCAAAAAGTAATAGGGTAGTGAGCAGTAATAAAAGTATTTTTTTCATTCTTTTGCCTCTTTATCTTGGCTTTGCAAAGGTATTTCTATAGTGAAACAGCAACCGACTTTTGTGTTGTGTACACGCAAAGAGCCCTTAAACCTTTTATGCACAATATTTTTTCCAATATAGAGACCAATACCGGTTCCATGAGAAGAGGATTTTGTACTGAAGTAAGGTTCAAAAATCGACTCCATAATATCTTCATTGATGCTACCGCCGTTGTTCTCAATAGAGACAATACCTTTGTCTTTGTCTTGTGAAATAGATATAAGTATCTCTCCAAAAGTGATGGATTTGTTCCTAATTTGCGCTGTAATAGCATCTTTTGCATTGTTTAGGAGAATCATAAGAAGCTGTTTGAATTCATTTTCAACACCGAAAAAAGTTAAATGCTCTTTTTGTTCGATTCTATGTTGGATATGATGTGTTTTGAGCTCATCTCCTAAGATACTCAGAACATCTTTAATGCTTTTTTGAGGGTTAAAACTGCTCTTTTTTCTCTCAGGATTGAGAAAATTTCGAAAATCATCGATAGTATTGGACATATAGTTTGTGTTTGTTGCTATGATTGCAAGTTTTTCCTGCAAATCTTTAGGTTCAAGTTTTTTGAGCATCGCCTGCAGTTCAAGATTTGATACGGAAACACCAATGATATTAAGGGGTTGTCTCCATTGGTGTGCAATGGACTCAAGCATTTCACCCATAGCGGCTTGACGTGATTGATGGAGCATCATTTTCTCTTGTTTTTGTACTTTTTGCAGTTCTTGTTCTACTTTTATTTCAAGCTTTGCATTAAATGTTTTTAAATCTTTCACATACTGTGCGATGTCCATAATCATCGTATTGGCAATCTTGGCAATAGTCTGAATTTCCTGGCTTGTGTTGGAGAGTTCAATCGGTTTAATTGTTCTAAATTTTGAATACTCCTGCAGTGCGTTTGCAATAGTTCTTAAGGCATTCAAATCCCGCTTTACATAGAGAAAAAAGAGAGAGAATAAAAAGAGTGTAATAAGAAATATATACAACTGCATGGTAAGGATTTTCTTCTGTACGGTGTTGATATATACATTAGAATAGCTTAGTTTGATATGCGCAACTGTTGTGTGTGTAAAGGGGTCAATAACCGCGGTTGTGTAGGAAAAAAGCTTTTCTGTATTGCTTCTTCTTTTTTCTTTTAGGGTGCTTTTTTTGTCAGTATATATGATTTGTATAGATTGTATACCATTGTCTTGAAGCATGGTGTTGAGGAGTTGCGTGAGCTGCTGCTGTTGATTAAATGAGATGTCATAGGCGATGGCAGGCTTGAGAGTGTTGAGCATCAGTGCAATTTTGTCTGTTTCTGATTTTGTTAAAATTTCTTTAATGTAGACAGTTCCAAAAAAATAGATAAGGAGATTTAAAATAAGAAAAATCAGCCAGAAAAAGAAACTGAATTTACTAATAAGTGTTTTAAACATCTCTTTCCCCTTTTCTTTATAAGTAGACTATCTTTGCACCAAATCCACCCATATGCTGCGGTGCATCTTCAAAGCCTTTTACGCTTGGATGTTGTTTTAGAAACTCTTTGACCGCATAGGAAAGTTTTCCTGTACCAATGCCATGATAAACGATGACTTCATCCCAACCGTTGATGAGGGCATCATTTAAAAATTTGTCAAGCACTTCTGTCGCTTCATCAGCGCGCATCCCGTGAAGGTCACACTTTAAGCCTGCTCTTTTTGTTACATTGAGATTGACATTGGTCACAGGCTTTGCTTTGACAATCTTTGTCTGTTTGAGATGCTTTGTTTTTACGCGTATTTTCATACCGTTTACTTCAACAATGGCCTCATCTTTGCTTTTCATTGCTGTAATGACACCGCTTTGTGAGTGGTATTTTACTTCATCACCTACTTTAAAATCAACAGGACGTTTTATACTTTGTGTCTGCTCACGCGGCAGTTTTTTGTTTGCTGCATTCATTGCGCGGTGAATTGCTTTTGTATCACCTTCACGTGCCGCCTTTTTCGCTTCATTGATGGCAAGTTCGTACTCCTGTTTGAGTACAGCTTTTTGTTTTTGCAGCTCTTTGTGCAGCTCCTCTTTTTGCTCTTGCAAAGAGAGCTCTTTTTTCTGGAGTACTTCAAGTTTTTCATCAACTTTTTTATGTTTTTGTTTGAGTTCCCGCTCCAACTGACTTCCGCGTTCAATAAGCAAAGAGAGTTTTTCTGAGTTGTCTCCGTAAACTTTTTTTGCTTCATTGACTAAGGTGTTGGCTATTCCGTAGCGTGAGGCAGTCTCAAAAGCGTAACTTTTTCCGATGATGCCCTGCATAAACTCATAAGTTGGTCGGCGAGCTTCTTCATCATAAACAGCTGCCATGAGCTCTACATCATCACGGTCAGCCATAAGTGCTGCTAAGCGTTTGTGGTGGGTTGTGACGACTACTTTTTGTCCACGTTTTATTAAATCATCGAGGATGACCTTAAAAAGAGCTGCCGCTTCATCAGAATCAGTTCCGAGTTCTATTTCATCAACACCAAGTAGGGCTGATTTGTACTCAAAAATACGTGAAAACTGCTGCATACGCCCAGCAAATGTTGAGATGTCATTTTTGACATTTTGAGGATCATCTATGATGGCTTCAACAGCTTTAAAACTCCCGATGTGTGACTTGTTCTCATTGAGTTGCATCGGAATAATATATTTTGCCATAAAAGCAGAGGCAAGAATGGATTTGAGCAGTATCGTTTTACCACCGGCATTGACACCTGTAACCATCAAGATGTTTTTTGAGAAATCTACATTGATTGGTTTTGCATTGTGCAAAGCAGGGTGGATGAAATCTTTGAGTACTATTTTGGAATCTTTTTGACTTTTAATGAGTTGAAGGTTTTTGCTCTTTGCAAAATGAACCCGAGCTTGATAGTTGTCAAATTTTGTAAACTCTTTATCTATAAAGTTTATAAACGGCAGCAACTCGGCAAGCTTTTGTGAGAACTCTTTTGCGTAGTTGTAGAAGATGGCTTCACGCTCTTGCTCGATGTAGCGAATTTTCTCTTTTGTCTTTAACACGGCATCGGGAGCAACATAGAAAAAACCGCCGCTACTACGTCCGATAACAGCCCCTTTGAGAACATGATTGAAACCGCCGCGGACAAGAAGACACTCTTCATTGTTGATGTAGTGCAGTTGTGTGTCAACGAGATAACCGATGAGTTTTGAGGAGTTCATCATGCGTTTGATTGCACCACCCATCTCATTTTTATACTCTTTGATTCTTTGTGAAAGTCCAAAAAGTGTCTCATCGAGATTCTCTTCAAACTTTCCATCACTTGTGAAATATTTCTCTATCTCTAAAAAGGTTTCAGGAATGAGAAATTTTTCCATCCATTGACCAATGAGTCCGTCAAGTTCTCTGTTTTTGAAATAACGAAAATAACGTACAACTTTTACGAGTTCAAATATCTGTTCAAAGTTTAAAACACCATGTTTTTTTAAATAGAGTTTGATCTCTGTAAAGTCGGCAACTTTGGGTGGGGCGTTAAATTCAAGTGCATCAAGTGCTTTGATATAACGAAAGTGAAGCTCCTGATCTCCCTCGATGTAGAGTGAGTGCGTGCGTGAGAAGAAACTTTCAAACTCTGCAATATGCTGCTGCAGGTCAAGCTGAGAGATAAGCTTTGTGATTTTGGATGCTTTATCTGTTTTCATATTTCAATATCAATAGTTCTAATTTGTTCACATAATTTGTAATACTTATGCTTCTTTTTTTGAGGATAATGTGTCATCTTCCTTGAAGCCTTTGATAAATTCTAAGAAAAATACTAAAAATACAGATAAAATCAATCCCGTGATAAAAGCAACTACAATTATCAGTTTTTTCTTTGGTTTGGTTGGATAATCATTTGTTAAAATAGAACCTACAATATGAGAATTTTTATAATTATGTGGCAGCAACATTGATGCTAAAAGATTTTTTTTCTCTTGTAAATCCCAAATAACATTTGTATTCAAATTTTCTTTTTTATCTTTTAGTTCTATTAATTGTAAATTAGATTTGAGTATAAAGTCTAATAAATCTTTTTTTTGCATTAACTCTAGGGCAGCTAAAGGTGGATTTTTAGTTTTTATGATTTTAAAATTTTGTTCTATTAATTTAATTTGTTTTGCATAATCATGTAAGCTGTTTTCTTGAAGCTTTATCTTGCTATTTAAAAGAGCTGTTTCTTTATTTTGTATATTTTGAATTTTTCGTTCAAGATTCTTTATCTCGAATTTACGTCTTTGGCTGACATCATCAAGAATTTTTTGATGTTTTTTTTGTATATAAGTAACTACCTCACTTATCTTTTGGACTGTTAGTTTATTGGATATTCCTTCAGCTTTTATTTCTATAAAATAAGTTTGCTTTTTTGGTACAGTTATTGAAACAATTTTTGCAGGTGCATTTTTGTCATTTTTATGCATATCTACAAAAATAACATTTAATTCTTTTGATAGTTGAAAAGCATTATCAAGAAGAACTTTATTATTATTATTATTATTATTATTATTATTATTATTATTATTATTATTATTATTATTATTATTATTATTATTATTATTATTATTATTTAATTTATAATTACCGATTTCTATAATTGCATCAGCTTCATAAAGAGGTGTCTTACTGAATGCATAGATTGTTGCCAACAATGTTATTAAAAGTGTAAATATTATAATAAGCTTGGTATGCTTTTTGAGTGTTAAAAACAACTCTCTTAAATCAATTTCATCCTCTTGTATGCAGTTTATCTCTTGTTGTGTATTCATTTTAAATATAAAACCTTTTTTTATGGATTAAGAAGAGGATTCTAGCACTTGCCTGCTTAAAGTTCATAATTATGATGAATATGTTGTTCGTTAAATTAAATATTTATTCACAGCTTGCTGCATTTATCATCTCTCCGTAATTCGGAGTCTCTTTCTTACCTATAAATGTATATGTTCCAACACTGAGTGAATAGGTTGAATTAGTGATATTTCTCTCTGCGCAGTGGAGTGTTTTGCCTTGATTGTAACGTGTGACAATATTAAGCAGTTTTTGACTCCTCTCATTTTGATAGGTGTTGTAGGCTATTGCACTGTAAATGAGGAAAAACAAAACGGCAGTAATAGAGATTTTATGCGTGCGTGTCAGCTCTGTAAAATAGTGCATCACATAAAAGAGTGTAATAAGTGCGAAAAAAGATACAATGTATGCCACTTAGCTTACGCCTCTGATTTGGTATGTAATATCACCTGCGCCAAAACCGATGATGAGCCCTTTGTCAAGCGTCTCAAGGTCTTTTTTATCCTTAATGACAGTGATAGTGTTGTTGGCACGTTTAATGGAGTCCGCCATAGTGAGATTGTAGCTTTTAAACTTCTCTTTAAAATCAATGTCACGGGGTGCTTCGCCTGCAGCCCATACCGGAAGGATGATAAGCTCTGCAGCACCCTCAAAACATTTAATGAACTCATCGAGATTATCAATGGTTCGGGAGTATTTATGGGGTTGCCAGATAGCTGTGATTTTGTCAAAGCCTTTGAGTTGTGCATACTCTTTAACAGATTCAAAAGTTGCTTTTATCTCCGTTGGATGGTGCCCATAATCATCTATAATAACACTCTCCTTTTCCAGACCGACAATGTCAAAACGTTTTTTGATACCTTTAAAAGTGAGCAATTTTTTTCTGATTTCTTCGATTGCCATAGACTCACGTGCTGCTAAAATAGCCAAAGAAGCATCAAGCGCTATGTGCTTTCCAAAGCCCCAAACATCAAAACTTCCTAAATCTCGCAGTGTGAATCTTGTATGCGGTTCATTGTTAATGAGAACATACTTTATATTTGTAATCTCTTTGGAAGGGTAGAGCCACTGTGCTTCTACGTCGTTGATAAGAGTAGCCAAGAAAGGGTCTTCTGCATTTAAAACTTTACAGCTTGCAGAGTTGATGAAAGTTCTGTAGGAGTCATAAAAACGTTCATAATTGTAATCATAATACTCCATATGCTCAGGTTCTGCATTGATGACGATAGCGCAGTAGGGATTGGAGTTGATAAAACTGCCGTCACTCTCATCTGCTTCAAAAATCATAACATCACTTTTTGCATCATAACGAACATTGGAGCCAAAAGCTTTTGATTCCGCACCGATGATAGTTGAACCATCCATGATGGCTGCTAAAATTGCTGTAGTTGTACTTTTGCCATGCGCGCCGGCAACAGAGTAAACTTTTCTGTCATCTAAAATTTTTAGCAGTGCTTCACGTCGGGCAAGTACTTCTATGCCTTTTTCTTTTGCAGCTACGATTTCAGGATTGTCAGGACGGATGATGGCAGAGTGCACGACTAGATCTTGGTCAGTGATGGCACTGCTTGCGTGAGGAATAGTCACATCAATGCCTAAAGAGCGCAGTTTTTGTGTAATAAGCGTATCTTTGATATCTGAGCCGCTTACTTCATGACCTTTGTACTGCATGTACTGTGCAAGTCCTGAAATGCCTATACCGCCGATTCCTATAAAGTGAATTTTCATAGAGCTATTCCTCTTTGCTTTTGTCTGTATCTAGCAACTCTTGTGCCTCTTTTGTGAAGCGGCTTACATAAAAAGTGCCTGCATTTTCCGTTTCCTGCAGGTCTGCAAGCTTCTCTAAAAAATCGTCTAAAGAGAGATTCTCTAAAGCTGCTGCCTGATGAACTTTCATAGCATCGCAAAACTTGTTGTCATTGCTTAAGCCGCCAAGTACTTCAAAAAGAGCTGCTGCATCAGAGGGACTTCCTGCCGAGTAATGCTCCATCGCATATTCATAAAGAGCACGAAGTGTAGCAAAATCCTGTACTTCATTCATCTCCATACGGCGGTGTGATTCGAGAGTGTTGGTAAGCTTTTCGAGTGCCAAATCGAGGATGTTGGCATAGTATCCGTGGAGTGTCTCTTCATCAAAAAGTTCATGAGCTTGTTGCTCTAGGACGTAGAGTGAAGCGATGTCTTCTTTTTTTTGTGCCTCTAAAATTTTCGCTTTAAGTTCTTCTTTATTCACCTAAACACTCCTTTATGCGTGTTAACGCTTCTCTTGTCTTTTCTACACTCTCAACAAGCGCGATTCTGATGTAACCAATGCCCGGATTTTCGCCTTTTGCATCTTCACGTGCCAAATATTCTCCTGGAAGTACTTTTACATTGTACTTTTCATAGAGTTTTTTTGTAAACTCCAGAGCATCACCGACATCGAGCCAGAGATAAAAAGTCGCCTCCGGAATTGCAACGCCGAGAATCTCCCGTGCGATAAGAAAGTTCTCTTTATATACCTTGCGTGAGGCCTCTACGTGAGCTTCATCGCTCCACGCTGCTGCTGCTGCAAATTGCAAAGGCAGGGGTGATGCACAACCGACATAAGTTCTATACTTCATGTACTCTTGTAAAATATCTGCATCGCCGGCTATGAATCCTGAGCGTAGTCCCGGAGCCGAAGAGCGTTTAGAGATAGAGTTGATAACCAAAATATTTTTAAAATTGTCATTACCGACATGCTGTGCGGCTTCTAGCAGAGAGGGAATAGGCTTGCCTGTATATATTTCACTGTAACATTCATCATTTAAAAGGACGAAGTCATATTTGAGGGCAAGTTTTACCCATTTTCCAAGTTCATCGAGTGTAAGTGAAGCAGATGTCGGATTGTTTGGAAAATTGATGATGACGAGGTCACATCTCTGCAGCTCTGTCTCATCAATCTGTGGTTTAAAGTCGTTCTTTGCATCAATATTGAGGTGAATGACCTCAGAGCGTGTTGCAATGGCCGCTCCTTCGTAAATTTGATAAAAAGGGTTTGTATAGGCCATCACAGGATTTTTTTTGTCAAAAAGTAAAAATTGTGGGAAGTTAAAAAGGACTTCTCGTGTTCCAAAAGTAGGAATTATTTGCGTATCACTGAGTGTGACACTGAATCTTCTTAGCACAAAACCGCGCATTGCCTCACGCAGCTCTGTCTCTCCTGTGGTTTTAGGATATTTTTTAAGCAGAGCACTATTGTCACAAAGCGCTTTTTGGATAAATTGCGGTGTTTCAAACTGCGGTTCACCAATCGTTAAAATAGAAGGTACATAGTTTTTATTTGGTATAATGTTTTGAAGTAAAACGTTTAGTTTTTCAAATGGATATGGTTCAAAATGCATAGTTTTTTCACTTTATTAAATTAATGCAATTATATCGAAAAACTGTTTATTTAGGAGTTATGATGAAAGTATGGCTGAGCATTGTTCTTGTGTTACTGGTTCTTGTGAGCTCGACACTGCATGTTGATGAAAAAGCGATGCAGATTTTAGATGCATCCTATGAGAGAGCGATGGTGGCTTTTGGTCTAGCTAAAGCACTCAATGCCGTAATATCGCTTATTCAAGGAACTCAGCTTTCCCTTACGCCTGTTGGAATCGGACTGAATTTCAGTGTGGGTGAAGTACTTGACCCTTTTAATGACATCGTAGAGCGCTTCTCATGGGTTATGCTTTTTTCTTCTATCTCTTTAGGGATTGAAAAACTTCTTTTGATACTTAGTTCAAAACTGTTTCTACAGGCAGCTCTTGGTGTGAGTGCCTTTGTTACTTTGGGGTTGTTGTGGATAAAGCAGATAAAAAACAGCTTTTTTTTCGAGTACAGTTTTAAAATATTTGTACTTTTAGTTTTGCTGCGTTTTTCTGCTATTATTTTTGTCTACTCCTCACAACTGATGTATGATTCACTGCTTCAAAATGAGTACCAGCAGGCGACAGAGGTAATCAGTACTACAAAAGAGCAGCTTGAAGATATTGAAAATAAAAATAAAGCAATTTTGGAGAGTAAAAAAGAGCAGGGCTTTCTTGACTCCTTAGACAGTAAATATTCCAATATTGTGTCGAGTTTGAACATCTCAAAACAGTTGGATTCTCTACAAAAAAGTATTGACGAGGCTACGCATAACATCATTACACTCATCACAGTTTTTATATTTCAAACGGTTGTAATGCCGCTGCTTTTTTTATGGATATTTGTTTTGCTGGTACGATGGATATTCGCTTATAAAAATGATAAATTAAAATTAGTGTATAATAACTAAAATCAATGGTAAAAAGTAAGGAAGAAAAAATGAAAATATTGTTATCCGCTGTAGTGGCACTTTTTTTAATAGGATGTAGTGACAACAAATCTACAAGTAAAGAGACGGCAAAAGCAGAACCTGTTAAGACAGAAGTAGTAAAAGAGGTGGTGGCTGTTAAAAAGAGTGTGGCGCCAAAAGAGCAAGAAGTTGTTGTTGCAGAAAAAAAAGCTGAACCTGTTGTAAAAGCAGTTGTTGAAGCTCCAAAAGAAGCAGTGTCTGCAGTAGCAACAGTAGATGGTGCCAAACTTTTTAAAGCGTGTTCTAGCTGTCATGGAGCAAAAGCTGAGAAAAAGGCCCTTGGAAAATCGCAAGTGATTGCCGGATGGAAAAGTTCAAAGATTGTCAATGCGCTCAATGGGTATAAAGATGGCAGTTACGGCAGTACAATGAAAGCAGTTATGCAAGGTCAAGCAGCTAAACTTAGTGATGCAGACATAAAGGCTTTAGCAGCATATATCTCTAAGCTTTAGAGATAGCTCTATATCCTATTCCATAGACACTCTCTATGGAGTTTTCAGGAATTTTTTTTCGTAGTTTAGAAACAAGTTTTCTGATGTTTTGAGCATCAATATTTTCTTCTTGTGTCAAGTAATAATTGACTATATCTTCATTTGAAAATATTTTACCGCTTTGACTTGTAAGAATATCAAGAAAAATAATCTCATATTTTGTCAAATAAATGGTTTCGTTCTCTTTTAAAAGTAGTCTATTTTCTCTGTCATACCGATACTTAGCATCAAATGAAATTGTATTTGAGAGGGCATTAATATTTTTTTCTTTGTTTAAAAGTGCTTTTGAAACTTTTACAAGTGCTTCAATGAGTTCTTGATAATCAATGGGCTTTTTAATGAATTGAGAAACTCCAAGATTAATGAGAGGTATAAGGTGTTTTGACTCATCATGTGCCGATAAAATAATAATACTTTGCTGCGGATTTATTTCATAGATTTTTTTTGTCAGCTCTATGCCATCCATATTTGGCATTCGAATATCTGTAAGAACAATGTCATACCTGTTTTGTTGATATAACTTGAGAGCTTTATCTCCATCATCTACAGCATCAACGCTGTTGAAAAAGTTTTTGAGTATCTCTGTAGTGCTCTCACGCAACTCTCTATGGTCCTCTGCAAATAAAAGGTTTAAGTTTTGTGTGTATTGTAATAACTCTTTTGAATTTGTCATGTTTAATTTTTCTTTAGTTTTTTTCTAAGTATATCAAGTATTGATAATATATTCAATAAACAGTGATACAATTTCAGAAATAATGCATAGGATATTTGATGAAAATTATAGTCAATGGGGAAGAAAGAGAATTTAAGGAGAATATTACACTACAAGAAGTGCTTAGAGCTTTGTCATTAGAGTCAAAAGTAATGGCAGCTGCCGTTAATATGAATATAGTGAAACAGGATGCTTGGGAGCATTATAATCTACAAGACGGAGATAAGTTAGAACTCCTTGACTTTGTCGGCGGGGGATGACGTTTTTATAGTGACAACTGCGACAGCATACTCTCCATCGTGCGTGATAGAGAGTGCAGTATTCACTATCGCGAACTCTTTGACTAATCTACGTGAGAGTGCAATTTTTGGGGCACCTTTCTCGCTTTTATAGATTTTTATCTCATGAAAAGAGCAGCTTGCACCGATTCCTGTTCCCAGAGCTTTTGAAAATGCCTCTTTTACAGCCCAAAACCCAGCAGCAGTTGTATGATTTTTAACAAGTTTTATCTCATCATCAGATAGAAATTTTTCTAAAGCTTTATCGCCGAAGCGTTCCATTAAACGCTTCATGCGAGCAGTTTTAATTAAATCAATACCTACCATTAAAACTTTTTACTGAATCACAAACTGAGTGAAGTAGATACCTTTTATTCTACCATCTGTAAGCATTGCGTTTAAAGCATCCATAATTTGTTCGGAAACTTTCTGTTTTCCTTTTTTCGATGAAATTTCTTCTAAAGTTTTTGAACTGAGTATGCGGATGATTCTATCTCGTAGTACCGGTGCTTTTGAATCAAGTTCATTACTGAGTTCTTTGCCTTCAAGCTCTAGAGACATTGTAACTTTAAGATATCGTCTTCCAGAGTCACTTTTGAGGTTTACTGTAAAGGTGTCTAATGGGTAGAGTGTCCCAATCTGGTCAAGTTTTCTTGTGTCATCCATGGCGCTTGAACTGTTTCTACTTTTTTGCTTTGATATTGTTTTTTCTTGTGCTTGAGGTGCAGATGTTGCATCAACCGCTTCATCCCCACCACTCATCCATAAAACAGCAACAACAGCTCCGATGATAATGATAAGTATAAGTACCGCGATGATAATTATCATCAGCAAGTTACTTGATTTTTTCTCTTTGGGTGCAGACCCTTTTTCTGTTGTCTCTTCTTCAGCCATATTTCTTCCTTGAAATAAATAATTTTATTTTAGTAGTATATCGAAAATTATGAGAATTTATTTAGGGATGCATCGGCTAATTTTGTAAAACTAGCTCTTTGAGTGGTAAAAACTCATATGTGTCCGCGTTATAGTACTCTATTTTGCCTGTCTCTATGTCATAACACCATCCATGAATGTGTAGTGAACCCTCTTCAAAGTGTTTTTTTACACTAGGATAGGTGAGAATATTGTCAATTTGATTGATGACAGAGAGTTTTTCAGTTAATCGAAGTAAATCTTCTTTGGGAGCATTGGCTCCTAGACTGAGTATTGCTGATTTTTTAGCACTTTCACCAAGTTGAAGCCATTTCTTTGTATGAATTAAAGAAGCATCTTCTATAGGTTCATAGAGATGTTGGCAAGCACCACAATGTGTATGCCCACAGATAATAATTTCTTGTACTTTTAAAACACTGACAGCATATTCGATTCCTGAAGCTGTCGCATGGAAATCCTCATCGGGTTTGTAAGGAGGGACTAAATTACCGACATTTCTGATGACAAACAAATCACCAGGATTTGTTTGAAGCATTAAATCTGGAATCACCCGCGAGTCAGAGCAGCCGATAAAGAGAGCTTTTGGAGACTGTCCACTTTTTACAAGGTCAAGAAGTGACTCCTGATTTTTCTTAAAGTATGTTCTAAAAAGCTCATTTCCTTTTGCATACTCTTGTAAGTTCATTTTTAAACCTTATGAACAACAGGTAATATTTAAAGACTTCATGATATCTTCAAAAATATCACCTGCCTCACGATCACAATCATGATACTCAATGACCAATACTTCTTTACCATTAGAAACTTTTGTCGTGTACATCTCTTCAGGTTTTGGTGTATGTTTTGCAATGATAGAGTCAACATGTGAAGTTACGCACTCTTTTTCTTCGGGCGTATCATAAGCGACAGAAAGCCTTGTAAATCTCTCTTCACTTCTAAATTCAGTATCAATCATTTTTTACCTTCAAAATTTTTATTCCGTCATTATACAATTAAAATGAATAAATTCTCTTTTAAAATGATTAATTTAATACCACTCTAAGAGTTTTGTTACTTCATCGACAATATATGTTTTCATCAAGCTTTTTTCAAGTGGTTTTTTAGCAACAAGTGCTTTATTGATATTTTGCATTTTTGCCTCTTTGAGTCTTGTATCAAGCCCATAGACCTCTCGTACATCTCCAACGAGAGAGACTTCTCCGATGAATACTGTCTCTTTAGAGATTGCACGGTCACGAAAGCTACTGATAATGGCTGCAAGTATGGCTAGATCCGCCGCAGTTTCAGTGATTTTGATGCCGCCTGTAATGTTAATGAAAACATCATATCCAGAGAGTGGAATTTCTAATTTTCTCTCTAAAAGGGCTAAAAGCATGTTGAGGCGATTGTTGTCAAATCCTGTAGCTTGTCGTTTCGCATTAGGTGTATGTGATTCAGAGACTAGAGCCTGCACCTCGAGAATAATAGGGCGGCTTCCCTCCATAATAACAGTAAGTGCAGAGCCGCTCTGCTGAGAGTTACGGTTAAAAAATCGTGAAGCGATATCTGTGGCACTTACAAGTCCTTCTTCTTTCATCTCAAAAACACCTATCTCACTTGTTGCCCCAAAACGGTTTTTAAAACCTCGAAGGATGCGCAGTTCTTGAGAAGAGTCTCCTTCAAAATATAAAACGGTATCGACCATGTGCTCTAAAACTCTCGGTCCTGCGATGGATCCCTCTTTTGTGATGTGTCCGATGATGAAAATTGCCAAACCTTTTTCTTTTGCGATGCGCATTAATTCAAAAGTTATCTGTCTAACCTGCGTGACAGAGCCCGGTGCGGAGCTGATATTTTCGGAGTAGATGGTCTGAATAGAGTCAATAATGAGAAAATCATAGGCTCTATGTTCAAGCTCTACTAAAATCTGTTCAAGGCGTATTTCACTTAATAGATAGAGTGAATCATGATTTGATTTGAGACGATTTGCACGGAGTTTTATCTGTGAAGTGGATTCTTCGCCGGTTACATACAAAACATCTTTTTTTGTTGATGCGATGTTTGCTCCGATTTTAAGAAGCAGGGTGGATTTTCCAACACCGGGACTCCCTCCAATAAGTGTCAGTGAACCGGGAACGATACCGCCGCCGAGTACATTGTCAAGCTCTGTGTCAAGTGAAGAGAATCTATATATCTCTTCTTCGATGACATCGTTGATACTGATGGCTTTTGCAGTAGCAGTAGCAGTGGATGTTGATTTGGTCTGTTTAACAACTTCTTGTTGATGTTCATTCAACTCTATAAAACTGTCCCAAGCACCACAATTGGTACATTTTCCCATCCATTTTGGAGTGGTAAGTCCACAGTGTTGACACTCAAAGAGTACTTTTTTCTTAGCCATAATTTTATCTTTATAGGGAATATTTAAAGGAATTATAGAGTGTTTTGTAAAAAGAGATAGAAAATATGACAAAATGTCATACGAAGAAGCAAAATTTACTCTTGAGCTTCTTCAAAAATAGCATCTAAAAGTCCATCGACAAATTCATATTTGTCAAATGGTGTGAGATTTTCAGGCTGTTCACCTGTTCCTACATATAAAATAGGAAGCTCAAGCGCATACGCGATGGAGAATATACTTCCCCCTTTTGCTGTGCCGTCAAGTTTTGTGATGATGATCCCGTCTATGCCTATCATCTCATGAAAAGCTTTTGCCTGCATGATGGCAGAGTTTCCCTGTGTTCCATCGAGAATGAGAATAGTGCGATGGGGAGCACCGGCATGCGCTCTGTCGCAGATACGGTTGATTTTTTTCAGCTCGTTTGCAAGATTTGTCTGTGTATGCAGACGTCCTGCCGTATCGATGATGACATTATCGAAGCCTTTTGCTTTGGCAGAATCTATGACATCGTAAGCAACTGCAGAGGAGTCGTGCCCCTGTTTTGAAGATACTATGGGAATGTCGAGCTTTTTTGCCCAGAGTGTCAACTGCTCAATCGCTGCAGCACGGAAAGTGTCACCTGCGCCTAAAATAACTTTTTTTCCTTCGTTTTTATACTTTTGTGCCAGTTTTGCAATGGTTGTTGTTTTCCCTGCTCCGTTTACACCAACGATGAGCTCAACGAAAGGAGATGTGTACTTCGGTTCTTTGTAGCTTGTGTAGGCTAGAGTTGCTAAAAGTTTTGAGCGCAGTATCTCACGCGTAATTTTCTCCTGATAGGTCTCACGCAGGATAATTTCGACAAGTTCGTACTCTACGTCTGCTTCAAGAAGAATGTCTTCTATCTCATCTTTTGTAAAAGTGAGCTGTTTTTTTGGAGCTACTGTCTTTATAGCAGCAACAGTTTTCCCAAGTGATTTTTTTATAAATCCAAACATTTATATGCCCAAAGCTCTTTTGATGTCGCTCTCTATGAACTCTTCTTCTACGGCACCTTGGTAGTATTTAAGAAGTTTGCCGTCTTTGTAAAGTACAAGTAAGGGAATACCGAAATTGTTTCCGATTTTGAGTTTTTTTGCTATATCATCTACTAAACGTCTGTTCTGGGAAGAGTTTACCAGCGTATAGTTTGCAGAATATTTTGTTTTGAAAGCTTCCAGTTTTGTATTTGGAATGTTGTCTTCAATACTGACACCGATGACTTTGATCTCATTTTTGTACTTTTTTTGTAGAGAAGCAAGGTGAGAAGCTTCTGCCTGGCACGGAGGACACCATGTTGCAAAGATGTCTAAAATAAGAATTTTTGCATGAGAGTTTTCCAGCGTAAAGCCATCATTTGCTTTTTTAAGTACATATTGCTTATTTGTTGTTGCTGCTGTTAAGACGATTTCATTTTTAGCAAGAAGTGCATTGGCATCTTCATTTTTTTTATCTGAAGAACATCCTTGAAAAAGAAAAGAAAATGCAAGTAAAGATGATAGAAGTGTTGTTTTTAACATGAAAATTTAACCTTTATTTATATATAATATACGAAATTATATCCATAAAGATTTTATATGCCTCTTACAAAAAGTAAATTTCGTCAAAAATGTTTAAAAAAACTTGCAAAGGCAAATAATGAGCGAAGATATTACACGACTTATTTGTCTAATAGAGCACTTTTACGTGAGATAAAGAGCGAAAAAAGAAAAAATATTCTCTTTTATTATCCGTTACCAAATGAAGCAGACATTCGAAAAGTTTTGCAAATAATGAGAAAAAAACATAACATCTATGTCCCGTTTATGGTGGGTAAAAGCTTTAAGATGGTACCATTTAGATTACCGCTTAAGAAAAAAAAGTTTGGTATTTTTGAAGCGGGGAATACATTAAGAGATATTAAAAAAATTGATATAGCCATAGTACCTACAGTTGGTGTTGATGGAAATTTACAGAGAGTTGGTTTTGGAAAAGGAATGTATGACCGTTTCTTTGAAAAATTACAAAAGAGACCCTATACTATTTTTATACAGCCAGAACTTTGTTACACGAAAGAAAAAATATGTGACGCGTATGACGTTACAGGTGATATACTGATAACACCAACAAAAAAGATTATAAACAAGGCTATGCCAAAAAAGAGGAAATAACAGATGTTAAATGAGATACTACTAGGCGGTGGCATTGCCACTGTCAGTGGAGTAGTAGGATTTTTCATCTCTAAAAAAATTACAGGCGCAAATTTTGATATTTATGTCCAACAGGCCCAAGCCAAAGCCAAAGCGATAGAAAATGAGGCACAGACACTTTTAGAGCGTGCACATTTGAAGTCTCGGGAGATTGAGCTTGAAGCAAAAAAAGAGTTTGACAGCGCAAAAAGCCGAGCAAAAGCGGATATGCATCAAAGAGAAGATGCGCTTATTCGTAAAGAGCAGAGTTTTTCACGATATAAACATGATGAAGAACAAAAGATGCAACTCGAGCAAAAAGCCTTGCAAGCGCAAAAAATTAATTTAGAGAGAAATGAAAAATCACTGGCTTCACTGAAAGCACGTTATGAACAAAAAATTGATGAAGCACTCCATGCTATAGAGCATTGTGCCGGTATGACGCAGTATGAAGCAAAAAAGATGCTTCTCAATACCATCGAAGAGAAATCACGCGCAGAGATAGCGCATATTGTAAGACGTTATGAAAATGAGGCCAAAGAAGAGGCTGAGCGAAAAGCGAACTTTATTTTAGCCCAGGCTACAAGCCGTTTTGCAGGAGAGTTTGCAAGTGAACGTTTGACAAATCTGGTGCATCTTGACAATGATGAGCTCAAAGGTCGTATCATTGGAAAAGAGGGGCGCAATATTAAAGCGCTTGAGACACTGTTGGGTGTTGATATCATCATAGATGACACACCAAATGCAATTTTGGTTAGCAGTTTTAATCTCTATCGCCGTGCGATTGCGACAAAGACGCTACAGCTTCTCATAGAAGATGGTAGAATTCAGCCGGCTCGAATTGAAGAGATATTTAAAAAAGTCTCTGATGAGTTTGAATCAAAAATACTTGCAGAAGGCGAAGAGTTAGTCGTTGAATTGAATATTGGTGTCATGCATCCAGAACTTATGAAACTGCTCGGGCGTTTGCGTTACCGTGCAAGTTATGGTCAAAATGCTTTGGCACATACGCTTGAAGTGGCACATTTGGCAGGAATTATGGCTGCAGAGATGGGAGGTGATCCTATTTTAGCAAAACGCGCCGGACTGCTGCATGACATCGGAAAGGCGCTCACGCATGATGTTGATGGAAACCATGTTGATCTCGGAGCAGAAGTGTGCCGTCGTTATAATGAAGACGAAGTTGTTATCAATGCCATTTATGCACACCATGGACAGCAGGAGATTCACTCCATAGAGTGCGGTGCCGTTTGTGCTGCAGATGCACTCTCTGCTGCCCGTCCAGGAGCGCGACGCGAAGTTTTAGAGAGCTTTTTAAAACGTGTAACAGAAATAGAAGACATAGCATCGGCTCATACTGGCGTAAAACAGGCCTATGCTATCAATGCAGGTCGTGAAGTACGAGTCATTGTCAATGCTACTTTGATAAATGATGATGAGTCTGTTTTAATGGCGCGCGAAATTGCTACTGAGATAGAGCAACAAGTGCAGTATCCCGGTGAGATTAAAGTTAATGTTATTCGAGAGAGTAGAGCAGTGGAGTTTGCGAAGTAGAAAACTACTTCGCTTGTTCTATTTTTTAATGGTTACGACGATTGCTCCACGCAGGTCACCCATTTTGTAATGTGTTGCCTTATCTGTAGGGTAACGCGCTTCAATAGCACGTCGTAACTCAACATCAGTGATATCCCCGTGACATTTCAAACATACTTTTTTATGGATAACTAAAGGTTTATAGTATTTGTAAGTATTGCCATCTACCTTTTGAACAATTTGTTTAGGCAGAATGACATTGGCGCTTTTTAGCTGCTTAAGTGCTTCAAGTACAACTGCTTCATCTGCTTCCGGTTTGTTCGCAGGGTTTCTATACTTCATGCTGATGCGTTTTACATTTACGCCTTTTGGCAGCTTCTTATTTACTTTTTGAGTCAATGTGTATGCCTCTTGTGAACAGAAATCAAGCGCTTTCATCGGTCCGCCGGCTTTCATATTCCTTTTCATGTTTTTTCCAAGTGTCTGCAGAAGAAGCTTTGAGCTTTTTTTGCCGGTCTGAACAACTTGTTTAAAGTTTTCATCTTTTTTGCTGTGTGGTGCTGCTAAAAGTAGAGAAGCCGCTAGGCCTGCAATAGTTATAGATTTAAAAATATTCATAAATTCCTCCGGTTTGATTCAAATGTGCAATAATTATAACAAGACTTAGGATAATTTAATGCAAGTTTAACTATAATTCCCTAATTTTTTAAAGACAAGGGAGCATGCCTATGGGTGAATTGTTTACTTTTTTCGGACTGATATCAGAAAATCCTGATTTTCTTTTTCTAACACATATGGTTCTATCTGCATTAATTGCAATTGTACTAGCAAAAGTTGCTATATCAAACTTGCAACTTGTACCAAAAGGTACGCAAAATCTCATGGAAGCATACGTAAATGGTGTATTAGATATGGGTACTGATGTTATGGGTAAAATCCACGCTCGTAAATATCTTGCTTTAGTCGCGACAATAGGCCTTTTTGTTTTTATCGCTAACTTTATAGGTATTATTCCAGGTTTTGAAGCACCATCAGCTAACTTAAATATGACGCTTACTTTAGCACTTTCTGTATTTGTTTACTATAACTATGTTGGTATCAAAACACATGGTGTGGTTAAATACTTTGCACACTTCACTGGTCCAGTGTGGTGGTTGGCATGGTTAATGTTCCCAGTTGAGATTGTATCTCACTTCTCACGTATTATCTCTCTTAGCTTCCGTCTTTTTGGTAATATCAAAGGAGATGATATGTTCTTAGCGGTAATATTAATGCTCGTTCCATGGATTATGCCTCTGATTCCATTTGCTCTTTTAACGTTTGGTGCATTCCTACAGGCATTTATCTTCATGATGCTTACATATGTTTACCTTGCTGGTGCAATTGTAGTAGAAGAACACTAGAACTTTTTTATGCAAAAAGATATCTATGGGCGAATCATAAACTTTTTGCTTGGAGCATCCTGGGCTATTGTCCTCTTAGGTGCTCTCATCACTTTTAAGCTTTTTATAACGCTAGGTTTAGCTCTGGCAATCTTTCTTACGCTTTTATATACCATTATTTCTCTCTTTTTAATCCTTGGACTTGATGCCTTTTTAGTTAATAAAAAAAGACTCCAAGAGGCTCAAAAACAGACAAAACTGCTAGAAGAGATTAAAAACGGTATGTTAAACTAAGCTGCAAATTACTATACTCTTTACTCTGCGTGTACTCTACAGGCTGTTTAAAGCTAAAGAGTGTGCTTACATAAGATAAAATAAACTTCAAGCCATTATTGCTTTTTGGCGTTAAAGCCAAAGATATAGCAGGAATAGATTTATTGTATCTGTCAACATTGTAAAAATCCAACGAATAGTTATCTTTGCCAAACAGTTGTGTCGACAAAAACAAAAGTAAAATTGTCGTAAATAGTGTTTTCATAATTTCTCCCTGTTATTCAATGTAAAAACATTAGTACAGTAAAATTATGATAGATAAAGAAAAAATGCAGAATATAAATACATTTGGTAGTCTGGCAATCTTTTTACAAAGACCCATAACTTTCCGTACTTACTTCACAGTAAGGTTGGCTTTTCTTATATTTATCAATACATTAATTATACCGAAATTATTTTTTTTATGCAAGTTCATAATAATTTTATGGGAATAACGTCTTTTAAAGCATTGCTTAGTTAAAATGTATAAATTTAATTTATTTCATTTAAGGAAAACTATGTTCGAAGTAGTTATAGGGCTTGAGGTCCATGTACAGTTAAATACAAAATCAAAACTTTTTTGCTCGTGTGCTACGAGTTTCAATCACAAACAAAACTCAAATACCTGCCCTACATGTTTAGCACTTCCCGGTGCATTACCCGTTCTTAACAAAGAGGTTGTGCATAAATCAATTATGCTAGGAACTGCACTTGATGCAACCGTGAACAGAGTCTCTTACTTTGACAGAAAATCTTACTTTTATCCGGATTCTCCCTCTGCATATCAAATCACGCAGCTCTATACACCGATAGTTGAACATGGAAAACTGCAAATAGATTTTGAAGATGGCTCAAACAAGACCATTCGTATCAACCGTGCACATATTGAAGCAGATGCAGGAAAGAACATTCATGACGGTGATATCTCGAAAGTTGATCTCAACCGTGCGGGAACACCCCTTTTAGAGATTGTAAGTGAGCCTGATATGAGTAGCGCCGAAGAGGCAATCTTGTACCTTAAAAAACTGCATTCAATTATCCGTTATTTAGATATCGGTGATGCAAATATGCAAGAAGGGTCATTTCGTGTGGATGTCAATGTTTCTATTCGTCCAAAAGGTGAGGAGAAGCTTTATACTCGTGTAGAGATTAAAAACATCAACTCGTTTCGATTTATACAGCGTGCTATTGAGCTTGAAGTGGCACGGCAGAGTGAAGCGTGGGAAGATGGTCTTTACGAGCAGGAGATATGCCAAGAGACACGTCTTTTTGATCAGGTAAAACAAGAGACCCGTTCTATGCGTGGAAAAGAAGAAGCTGCTGATTACAGATATTTTCCAGAGCCTGACCTGCTTAAATGTGTTGTTACCGATGCGATGATGGAAAAATATACAAAAATTCCTGAACTTCCAGATGCTAAAAAAGAGCGTTTTATAAGCGAATACAGTATGAATGAATATAATGCTGCGGTGATCACATCAAGCGTTGAAATGGCAAACTTCTTTGAGACTATGATGCGTCAAGAGGGTGTGAGTGCTAAAACTGCTACAACATGGCTTAGTGTTGAATTGCCGTCTCGTTTAAAAGGTGAAGTAAATCTTATAAATTCTCCTGTCGATGCAAATAAACTGGGCTTTTTGGTCAAACGTATTGATGATAAAAGTATCAGTGGTAAAGCGGCTAAAGAGGTTCTTGATTACCTGATGGAAAATGCAGATACAGATGTTGATGAAACCATTGAGAAACTTGGGCTTAAACAGGTGACAGACAGTGGTGCCATTGAAGCGATGTGTGATGAAATCATTAATGCCAATTCTGAAAAAGTCGAACAGTTCAAAGGTGGAAAAGAGAAACTCTTTGGTTTCTTTGTTGGTCAGGTAATGAAAGCCAGCAAAGGAAGTGCAAATCCGCAGACTGTAAATGAGATATTAAAATCAAAGCTTAGTTAATGAACTTTTTTATTCGTCTTTTAGTTGATTTTGCTTACTTTTTAGATACTTCTGTCTGGTATCAAAAGAAAAGACGATTTTTTTATAATTTACTTGAAAATGACGACTATAAGTACAAAAAGTATTTTGATGTATTTATGATGATTCTTATTTTCATTAGTGTTTCCATCTTAATATATGAAGTAAAACGAACAGCGCATGATGCCTTAAAATTTTTTAATGCATATATTGTCTCGTTAATATTTCTAATAGAGTATCTTCTGCGTCTATGGATATCAAGCAGTGTCTCCAAGGTTATTATTCACCAAGATGAATATAGTGACCTTTTAGGTCAAAAATTTGATCTGTTATTTGTTATAAAGCGTATAGCAAAAGATAAACTAGAGTATATTGTCTCTCCAAAAGCACTTATTGACTTCTTTGCGATTATGCCTTTTTTCCATGAACTCAGACTGCTGCGTATTTTCATACTCTTTCGAGTCTTTAAACTTTTTCGATATACAAAAAGTTTTCAAACTTTTACTTCTGTATTAGCTACAAAGAAATTTGAATTTTTAACGCTTGGAATGTTTGCAGCTATTGTCATCTTTGTCTCTTCTGTGTTGATATATGTCATGGAAGCGAATAATCCAAACTCTTCTATTGATACCCTGTATGAAGCTGTTTACTGGTCTATAGTAACCATCTCTACTGTTGGATATGGTGATGTTACCGCTGTGACACAAGAGGGACAGTTTGTGTCTGTTGTAGTCATTTTTGCCGGAATTGCCGTCATCGCTTTTACGACTTCACTCTTTGTCTCGGCATTTACTGAAAAACTCGAAGATATTAAAGAGAGTAAAACTATTCAAGATGTCTCAAAATTTAAAAGAGTATACATCATATGCGGTTATGAAAGCATCGCTAGAGAAGTGGCTAAAAAACTCTTACGTTCAAAGATGCATATTGTTGTTTTGGATGATGATGCCACAAGGGTGGAACTGGCAAAAAAGGATGGTCTTGAAGCACTTAATTATAATCCGGGGAGTGTAGAGAGTTATAAAAAACTCAATTTGGATTTTGACAAACATGTGCAAACGGTACTTTGCCTACGAGAGAATGATGTGCAAAATGTTTATACTGCTTTGACAATACGCTCAATAAACGACAATGTTAAAATTATGTCGCTGCTTATGAATCATGCCAATAAAAGTAAACTTGTCTATTCAGGTGTTAATGAAATTTTATATGATAAAGAGTTTGTTGGTCTGATTGCACGTGAATATGTCGGACAACCTGTTGCTTTTGAAGCTATTCATGCGCTACGCGCAGAAGAGAGTAATATAAAAATAGAAGAGATTCTCATAACAGAGCGTGTTTCACAGACGACAGTAACGGTAGGTGATTTGGAAAATATAAAATTTCGTGTTGTTCTGCTTGGAATTCACAAAAAATCAAGTGGAAGATTTTATTTCAATCCTATTGACAGTACGCTTTTAGAAACAGGAGACTTTTTACTCGTAATTGGGAATTATATGTTCATTCGAGAGTTTATGAAAAGTTTATCAAAAAAAGAGAAGATGAAAGGATAATTTATGGGCTTACGAAGTGCGCTGATTTTTGGTAATAACGAATATGGTTTAGAGATAGCCAGAAACGTAACAAATAAATATAAAAGTGTAACTGTCTTTAGTCTCAGTGGTATCGAAGAGTATGTAGAAGATAATCACTATAAATTTGAAGAGTTCGACCTCAGTGAGAACTGGGATACTTTAAGTTCTAAGTATGCTATGGAAGAGTCCATTATATTTTGCAGTTTGAGTGATGAAGCAAAAAATATCTTTTTAACAATCTCTCTGCGTTCTGCTTTTAAAGATGTGAGTATTATCGCCTTGGCAAAAAACAATGAAGATGCAAATAAACTAAAAATGGCAGGTGCTTCGAAGGTGATTCCAATCGTGGAAACAACGGCAAGTATCATAACGGATATGTTGAAAAAACCTATTATTACAGATGTTCTGCATAAGATACTGTATGATGACAGTAAACTCAAACTGGTGCAGATTGAAGTGAAAGATGCAAGCTGTTTTGGAGGTAAATATCCGGCTGAGATTGAGTGGAGTAGAGACCATGGTGTTTTAGTCATCTCTATGATGCATAAAGGTAAGTCACCAGAGTTTATATACTCCTCAAAAACAAAGCACAACCTCGTAGAAAATGGTGATCTTTTCATTGTTGTCGGATATGAGGCAGACTTGGAAGAGTTTAAAAAATTTCTAGGTGGCGGAGTATGTTAGTAGGAGTGATTGGAGCTGGTAAGTGGGGGAGTGCACTTCATTTTGCACTGAGTCAAAACCGTGAAGTGCTCATCACGTCTCGTAGAAAAAGAGCGATGAAAAACTTTGTCTCCTTAGAAGAGATACTTGAGTGTGATTATCTTGTTTTAACCGTTCCAGCGCAACAGGTTGCACAGTGGCTCGAAGAGAATTTTATCTTTAAAAACCAAAAAATTTTAGTAGCCTCAAAAGGGATTGAAGCGACAAGTGGCAGATTTCTCAATGAAATATATAGCAGCTATGTTCCTGATGAAAATATAGCTTTTCTCTCAGGACCCTCTTTTGCAACAGAGGTCATGCAGTCGTTGCCTACGGCACTTGTTATCAACTCTTCGAATGAAACAGTTGCGCATGATTTTGCAAAACTCTTTCCCTCTTTTATTAAAACATATACATCAACAGATGTTGTCGGTGCCGAGATAGCGGGAGCTTATAAAAATGTCATTGCTATTGCTGCAGGTATCTGCTCAGGCTTGGCACTTGGGAACAATGCTTCTGCCGCACTTATCTCACGCGGGCTTGTTGAGATGGAGCGTTTTGGTGCTGCATATGGTGCAAAAAAAGATACCTTTTTAGGTCTGAGTGGGGCAGGGGATCTGTTTCTAACAGCCTCTTCTACGATGAGTAGAAATTTCCGCGTAGGATTGGGATTGGCGAAAGGACTCACGCAAGAGGAAATATTAAATGATCTTGGAGAAGTGGCAGAAGGCATAGGTACTGCATACGCATTGCAAGAGATCGCTCTGAAGGATGATCTTTATCTTCCAATAGCCAGAGAAGTCCATGCTGTACTAGAAGGGAAAAGTTCACAGGAATCTCTGCGAGACCTGCTGAGCAATTAAGGAAAAAGATGGGTAAGTATAGAAAACAGCTTTTTAAAATATCCATAGGTTTAATAATAGGACTGTTTATCTATATGCTGGGTTTGACTGTTTTTGACGAACGCCAAAGCAGACTGCTTGGTGTCATTGCTTTTTTAGTTGTTCTATGGACAAATGAAGCCTTACATTTGGGTGTTATCTCTCTTTTGCCTATCATTCTTTTTCCGGCTTTGGGTATTATTTCTACCAAAGCAACGACAGTCAACTATGCCCACCCTATTATCTACCTCTTTTTGGGTGGTTTTTTACTTGCTATTGCGGTAGAGAAGACAAAACTGCATATTTACATCGCAGACAAAATACTTGGAATCTTCCCGGCAACACCGCGAGGGATGATATTTTCTTTGGCCGTAACCTCTGCATTGTTGAGCTCTATACTCTCTAACACGACAACAACACTGCTGCTTATAAGCATTGCAATTTTCATTACAGAAAACATAAAACTAAAGATGCGTTTTGCTCTAGCTATTGCCTATGGTGCCAGTGTCGGTGGAATTTTAACTCCCATTGGAACGCCGCCAAATCTCATACTTTTAGGAGTTATGCAAGAACACGGTATGGAGCTTATTCCATTTTTTCAATGGATGTGGATGGTTGCACCTCTGGTTATTTTAATGCTTGTCAGCGTGAGCTTTCTCTTGGGTGTCGGGGTGAGTGATGTTGCCATCCAACGAGAGGCAACAAGCACTGCTTTAGACACTGCTCAAAAAAAAGTTTTACTCCTGCTTGGTTCTTTAATAGTGCTGCTTTTGGTGAATGCACCAATGAAACCATTTTGGCCCGGACTTGGTTTGAGTGAAAGTGGTATTTTACTCGCCTTTGGTCTTGTCCTCTTTATAACGCCGTTTCATATTTTAGAATGGGATGAAGACAGTAAAAAAGTTCCCTATTCCATTATGTTTTTGTTTGGTGCAGGGTTCTCTATAGCCAAAGCATTTTCGCAAACCGGTTTAGCCGATAAACTTGCATCTTATCTTCTGGATATGACGACGATAACACCAATTTTATTACTTCTGAGCGTTGCACTGCTCATTACATTTACAACAGAGATAACATCAAATACAGCACTCATCTCAATTATGCTGCCTGTCGTTTATTCAGTAGCCGAGCAATCAGGAATCAACACAACCTTCTTTATGATGGTGGCAACTGTCTGTGCATCCTATGCCTTTATGCTCCCTATTGCGACACCGCCAAATGCTATAGCTATGAGCAGTGGCGTAGTCAATGTAAGAGATATGATAAAGTACGGAATCGTGCTTAATATCTTGGGTATTTTCTTTATTGTAATGATTGCAGAGTTCTTTTGGAAAGGCGTGCTCTCTTAAGCACTCTCTTCGTCATTCTCTTTTTTTTCTTTGCCTCTTTTATAAAAAGTGTAGAAATCTTTGAAAATAAGAAACAAACAATAAAACCACAAAGCGTTGAGTACGTAGTTGCCTTGCATACCATTGTGGTAAAGGAAGGGAAAACCTACTACATAGGGCCATTTAAAAAAGTAAAAAAACAGAACACCTGAGCCATATAATTCTTTCATACATCTATGTTATCCAAGTATAATGAAAAATCTGATAAAATTTTGAAATTTTTTTAAGGATTTGGTATGGTTGTTCACATTGTAATGTTTCAGTTCAAAGAGGAAAATAAGGTTTTAAATATCGCAAAAGTTCAAGATAAACTTGAGAAACTTGAGGGTAAGATTGATGTCTTAAAAACGATGGAAGTCGGGATTAATTTTAATGAATCTGAGCGTGCTATGGATCTTTCACTCTATTCTATTTTCGAGAGCGAAGAAGATCTTAAAGCATACGCTATGCATAAAGAGCATCTCAAAGTGCTTGAGTTCATTAAAGAGGTGACATTTGAGTCTAAAGTTGTCGATTATATTTTAGATTATCCTGTAGAATAGATTTTCATTCATAAATATAATGACGATAAAACAAAATAAAAAATAGACTTAAATCGTCAAGTTACTTCAAAACTGTTTTAAAGAATTATACTCACCTTGGTTATCATTGTGAAAATATAATTTTAAAGGATAAGCTATGTCTAAAATAGGAACAGAGCCGGAATTACGTGATATGGATGATTACAATACACTTACAGGCGAAAAAAAGAAAATAGTCTGGACAGTTATTGTTATAGGACTTTTAATAGGTGCAGGTTTTGTGTTGGCATCGAAAGTTTATACGGACAAAGGGGATGTCATAAAAACAGATGACCCAATCAATGCTGTCCCTCTAAGTAAGAATATTTCTATTAAATAATTTAGTTATAATGATATAGATTTTGAAAAGGTAATTTTAATGGTAATGACAATTGTAGGTATATATACTTTTTATGTGGCACTCTCAGTCTATACAAGTGTGATGCAGATTGGTTATATTAATATAGCAAAAAGAAAAACTCCTATTTTGCTAGGTGCAGGTGATTTTTTAAAAGCGGGAAATTATGGAGTAGCAAAAGAAAAACTTGCAATTGTGAACACTTTTGTAGATTATCTGGTTTTTATCGCATGGATCGGTTTTGGTATTCAAGTGTTACAGCATCAGTTTTTTATGCTTGCAGATGATGCGATAAAAAATATTGTTATAGTTATGGGCTTTGTTGTCATTAACTATTTTATCTCGCTTCCGTTTTCTTATTATGAGAAGTTCGTCATTGATGCAGAGTATGGCTTTAACAAGTCATCTCTAGGACAGTGGGTAAAAGATACACTCATCTCATTTGTGATGATGATTGTGCTTGGCGCTTTAGTTGTTTGGGGAATCTATGCAATCATGACAAATTTTGCACTCTGGTGGCTCTGGAGTTTTCTCTTTATTTTTGCTATAGTCATCGGTATCAATATGCTCTATCCGACATTTCGTGCGATGTTCTTTGACAAACTCAAGCCTTTAGAAGATGAAGAACTTGACAGTGAAATAAAGCGCCTTATGGATGCGACAGGCTTTATCAGCTCAGGTGTCTTTGTCAGTGATGCAAGTAAGCGCGATGCACGACTTAATGCCTACTTCGGTGGCTTTGGAAAGACAAAACGTGTTGTCCTTTTTGATACACTTTTAGAAAAGCTTACGACAAAAGAACTTCTGGCTGTACTTGGACATGAGCTTGGGCACTTTGCTCACGGAGATATCTATAAAAACATTGCACTTGTAGGGGCGATGCTCTTTGCTATGTTTGCTATCTTTGGAAATCTTCCTGAATCTTTATATATGGAGTTGGGACTTCCTCAAGCACCATATGTCGTGATGATTTTATTGATGCTCTTTATGCCTGTGCTCGGGTTTATCATGATGCCTATTATGGGAATAGTCAGCCGTCATAACGAATACGAAGCAGATAAAATAGGGAGTGAACTTGGTGGTGCTGCAGGGGCAATAGAACTTGCAAACGCGCTCCAAAAACTGGTAACGGAAAATAAGAGTTTTCCACTTTCACATCCGATGTATATCTTCTTTCATTACACACATCCTCCAGTTATCGAGCGGCTCAAAGAGCTTGGCGTTGACATTGGCTACATAGATGAGAGTGGATTAGCAGGCAAATGCGACGCAAATATTTAGTCCAAGAGCTCTTGCGTGAGACGACCCAAAAGCTCACGCAAGCAGGCATCGAACGTGCTGCACGTGAGGCACAACTTCTCTTTATGGCTTTTTTTGAAAAAGACGAACTCTGGCTCATCTCTCATCAAAAATCTGAAGTAGAAGTTGAAGAGGCTTTCTTTCACTGGGTAGAGCGCAGAAGCAAAAATGAGCCTTTTGAGTACATAGTCAACAGGGTAAGTTTTTACAGTGAAGAGTTCTACATAGATGAAGGTGCTTTGATTCCTCGTCCTGAAACGGAATTGCTCATTGATGAGATTGAAAAAAATGTAGTTGACAAAGATGCCGTGATGATTTTTGTTGAAGTTGGTGTAGGTAGCGGTATCATCTCCATAATGTTGGCAAAAAAGTTTAAAAATGCAAAGATTATAGCGATAGATATCTCTTCTCAAGCATTAAGAGTTGCACAAAAGAACATCGAGAAGTTTGGATTGCAAGAGAGAATAGAGCTGCGCGAAGGTTCACTTTTAGAGCCCATAGTAGAGAGTATAGATTATCTTGTTTCAAATCCTCCCTACATTGCAGCTGATGCAATGCTGGAGTCTAACCTCTCGTATGAACCGCAAAACGCTCTTTTTGGCGGGAGTGTCGGTGATGAAATCATTCAAAAACTGCTTGATGAAGTCTTAAAGCGTAAGATTAGATTTTTTAGCTGTGAGATGGGTTATGACCAAAAAGATAAAATACAGAATTATTTAAAAAATAAAAATTTTTCAAGCCTCGAGTTTTATAAAGACTACTCCGCATTTGACAGAGGCTTTACATTAAAGGTATAGATTTGTTAAAAAGAAATATGTATTTAGATTTTAGTTATTTGCTAGTGGTGGCAGCGAGTTTTGGTGCTGTACTTGTTTTGGGTGCTATTGTCGCTCCTGTCATTTTTCACAGTGACAAATACTTAGCAGGGATGCTCATCGACCATTATAACATGGGTATCATTATGGGCGAGATTTTTCGTAGATTTGCCTACTGGAGTTACTTTTTAGCCGCTTACATCGCTTTTTATGAAGCCTATATGTACAAGCGTGGACAGCGTGACGCGCTTGTCTTTGGCGCAGCAGTCACAGCTATTTTTTCTTCTTTGATGTTCTCGGTTGTCTATGTACCGAAGATTCTCTCTATGCAGTCAATGGGAAAAGAGGCAACACAGAGCGACACTTTTGCCAACATCCACATAGCAAGCGAGATAGATTTTAAACTTTTAGCCGCAGCATTGTTGGTGCTTTTTATAAGAAGGTTGATGCTGCTTCGTATTGATTAAGTAGAGCTATTAACGATTTTTTAACACTTTGTTCGGTATCATCTTATAAAAAATAAGGTGATGCTTTTATGTTCGTTTTTAAACTTTTTTTCTTTCTCTCTCTTTTGACTTTTACAAATCTTTTTGCTTATCCTAACTATTCTCACGCAGTGAAAGAGAAGAAGATGTACCCTATGGGGAAGAAGATATTTGAGATGAAGTGCTCTGGTGTGGATGTTTCACACTACGAATCTTATGATGCTCTGCTTGTGGGAATTGCTAAGACAAAAGAGTGCTCACGGCTCAAAGCTTCTTATCAAGAGGCATTAGCACTCTATCTTTGGGATGTGAAGCGGGAGAAAAAAGTTGCGAACAAGTATGCGAAAATTCAAGTATCGCATGATGAAAAATGTCCTGTATGTGGAATGTTTTTGTACAAGTACCCGCGTTGGGTGAGTATGATAGAATATAATGATGGCAAAAAGCTTTACTTTGATGGAATGAAAGATCTGATGAAGTACTATTTTGAGCATAAAAAAGGGGTGAAACTTATGCTCACGCAAGGCTACTACACACAAGAGACCATAGCGGCAAAAGATGCCTACTTCGTTCTTGGAAGTGATGTGTATGGCCCTATGGGAAATGAACTTGTTGCGTTTAAAGATAAAGAGCGCGCAAAAAACTTTCTTTTCGATCACCACGGCAAAAAAATTCTTAGTTTTGATGCAATAACACCACAGACGGTATATAAACTCGATGAGTAAGATAAACTTCTATCTGCTGGAGTATGCCTACACCTACATTCTGCGCCATAAAAGTAAAAATTTCTTCATCGTTACTGTTTTTACACTTTTAGTGGCACTCCTTGCAAGCCTCTTTTTTATCACGACATCAGTAGAGCATGAACTGACAAGTCGCATAGAAAATCAACCTGACATTGTCGTGGAAAATTATCAGGCAGGAAAACCCTCTAGCATTAATGTTTTACTTTTAGACAAACTCTTGGAAATCGACGGCATAAGTTCGGGAAAAATAAGAGTGCAGGGGAGTTATTATTTTCGTGCAAAAGATAAAACTTTTCATATTGTTGGTATAGATGCTTTTGAACAGCAAAATGATCCTTTCATACAAAAATTGCTCAATATCTATGATCTAAACAGTTCATCGATGCTTGTGAGCAAAAGTGTGCAAGATGTCATGAAAAAAGCATATTATACGGATTATTTTAATTTTATAAAACCCGATGGGAATTTACAACGAGTCTACATAAAAGCGAGTTTTGATACAGCTAAGAGAGTTGAGTTAAAAAATTTGATAGTGATGCAAAAAGAGACGGCAAAAAAGATTTTTGGATATGCAGCGAATCAAGCGACAGATATCGCTTTGGATGTGGCAAATAAAAATGAGTTGGACTTTATTAGCTCAAAAATTCGTCTGATATTGCCAAATGTTAAGGTAATATCAAAAAATGATTTGCGTGTAAAGTATGAAAAACTCTTTAATTATGACAGTGGTGTATTTCTTTCGCTCTTTGTCATTGCCATTTTCACTTTTTTTGTCATTATTTACGATAAAGCTAATGGGCTTAGTAGTGAAGAGAAACGTGAGATAGGGATTTTAAAGGCTTTGGGTTGGAGAGTAGAAGATGTTTTACATGCAAAATTTTATGAAGCGGCCTTGCTCTCTTTTTTCTCTTTTTTCTTAGGATTATTACTGGCTTTTATTTATGTATTTATCCTCAAAGCACCACTGCTTGGGGATATTTTTATGCATGAGAATCTTTTGAATATTCACACATTTAGACTCGATGTTTATGTGGAACTCTCTTATGTGTTGTTGATATTTTTACTCTCTGTGCCTATTTATATAGCAGCAACTTTGATACCTTCGTGGAGAGTTGCCACACTTGATGCTGACGAGGTGATGCGATGATACGTTTAGAGAATGTTTCAAAAATATATGATGGCAATATCAGAGCGCTTGAAAATATAGATCTCTCATTTGGCGAGGGCGAGCTTGTCATCCTTAAGGGTGTCAGCGGAAGTGGGAAGAGTACGATTCTCTCACTTGTTGCAGGGTTATCTAAGCCGACAGAGGGAGAAGTGATAGTAGATGGCAAAAAGATATCGAAACTACCTGACCATTTTGCGGCGACCTATCGAAGAGACAACATTGGAATCGTTTTTCAAAAGTACAATCTCATTGCCGAACTCACTGCCGAGGAAAATGTTCTGCTGCCACTGTTTCCACTCAATCTGCCAAGAGAAGAGATGCATACGAAGTCGAGTAAAGCACTTGCAATGTTCTCAATCGAGCATAAGGCAAAACTTGTCGTGAGAAACCTCTCAGGCGGGGAGCAGCAGAGAGTTGCCATAGCAAGAGCGAATGTGAATGAACCGAAGATTATTTTGGCAGATGAACCGACTGCAAATCTCGATGAAAAGCTCTCACGTGAGTTTATAGAGATACTGCGTGAGCTTAAATCTAAAAAGAGAAC
>JALUWT010000103.1 GCA_027019325.1 Sulfurimonas sp. | reverse complement strand
TTGTTGTCGCGACGCACGATCCACTTTTTTTTGAACTTGATTTTGTAGATAGAGTTGTCAACATCGAACATGGACACCTGATCTGATGCTCTTTACACCTGAAATCATTACCCTTTACATTATAAATATACTTTTTGTCGTTTTTGCCACAATCGCCTTTATTAATGCACTCAAAATTGTTCGTCATTATGATGCAAATCAAACGACACAAAAGCAGTACGAACTTGAAAAGAAGAGTTACCTAAGTGCGACTATTATCAAGTTCATCTTTTATGTCAAAGTACCGCTCTTTTTGTTCTTCATCTATACGCTTGATAATCTCTCTTCCTTGTTACCAGGTGCCATGTGTGCCGCAGGAGTAGTGAGTGCGACGAGTTATGGGACACCGCTGCTCTTTTTAAAGATACTTAATCTCTACATTTTTGCTTTTTGGATTGCACTTAACGATGAAGATATGAAGTATGAGCACCAACCTTACCTGAAAAAGAAGTTCTTACTCTTTTGTGTAGCCTATTTTCTCTTAATTGTAGAGATAGTATTAGAGGGTGTGATGTTCTTCTCAATGGATGTAAACAGTGTGGTTGATTGCTGTGGGGCAATTTTTTCAACAACATCTGCGACCTATATGGCAGAGATATTAGGTGCTGCACCCTCTCTTTTACTCTCACTTTTTTATGGAATATTTGTCCTTATGCTTCTTTTTTACACGCTTAAAAACAGATATATCTATGCGCTTTTAAATATTTTGTATCTCATCATAGCGCTTATTACACTTATAGCATTTTTTGGGACATACATCTATGAACTGCCGACACACCACTGCCCATTTTGTCTTCTGCAGAGTGATTACAACTACATAGGCTATTTTTTATATATTGTTCTATTTGTGGGAACTTTCTTTGGTTTCGTTATCGGCGTCATTGATTTTAAAAAAGAGGAGACGATAAAACGTTTTCGTATCTCTTTACTCTACGATACAATCTATATGCTGATTGTGAGTTATTATCCGCTCAGTTATTACATCAAAAATGGAGTTTGGTTGTAGGCGATTAAGCCATCATATCCTGCTTAGTATCATCTTTAAACTTTGTTGTCATCTTTCAATAAGCGCCTAAAAAGTATATCTTCAATATCTCTACTTGAATCAACAACAATCAAAATATAAACTTTCTCATTTTCGATTTTATAAATAATTCTCCATCTTTTAAAAATCAATTCTCTGTATTTTAAAATCCCAATATGTTGAAGCTCTGGAACAACTCTTCTGCTTGTAGGAAAATTTGATAAGTTATTGCATTGACCTTTGATTTCAAAGAAAATATCTTTAGCTACTTTAATACTATCAGTTTTAATATACTCTATAATTTCTTCTAAATCATATTTTGCATTTTTTGTCCATATGACTTTAAAACTTTTCACTTACTATCCAAAAAGTTTTTTTTCTAAATTTTTAAACATTTCATCCTGAGGAATTACATCATTATTTCGTATATCCTCTTCACTTTGAACTATTAATTTTAATAACGATAAAGAATTTCTTAAATTTTCATAACTTTTTATATCTTGAATGACGGCTTTTGCCTCACCATTTTGTGTAATGATGATGGATTGTCTATTTTCATTCACAGTGTTTATAACTTCTGCTGTTTTTGATTTTAAATAACTAATAGGTTTTATAGTTTGACTCAGTTGCATTTATAAATCCTTTTTTATATGATTGTACAATTGTACCAAATTTAGTCTTAATTTAGTATGTGATAGTGAGATGATAACGGCTGATTTCTCTCCAATATTTTGTTAGGCTAAACCCCTTCAGAGTCAAAAAAATCATTATCTAAAATTTTAACTTCATACACAACTTTAATTTGAACACCAACATTATATTTATGCATCAGGTCAACAAGCTTTGGTCCATTGATTAATATAATTGTATGGTGTGCATCTCTAGCTTTAACTTTAGCTTTCTCATCAAATGTTGATGTAGTAACAAATATACCTTTTCTTGTATCCCCGCTCATTGCACCAATAAAATTTCTAATATCTGTTTCACGAACTTTATTTTCATTATATCTTTTAGCTTGCATGTATATTTTTTCTAATCCAAGTTGGTCTTCATTGATAATACCATCAATACCTCCATCACCAGACTTTGAAGTTTCTATAAATTCACCATAACCCATTTTGTTCAGTAGAATTAAAATTATTTTTTCAAAAGCATAAGGGTCAACTTCTTTTAACTTTGATAAAAGTACATTTTTTGTGTCACTTTCTATTTGTTCAAAGCCAGTATCAATTAAATCTTGTGGAGTAGCATTACTTTCAATACTACTTTCTGTAGTTTTGATTTTTTCAGGTTCATAAAAATCAATAACATTTTCTTGAATTTTTTTTAACGAAATATTTTCAGCCTTTTCCAACCTATCTTTCTCGGTAATTTGAACATAACCTCGTTGAGGAAAATGGACTAAGCCACCTTTTTTAAGATACGATTTACCCCATGCAATACGATTACTTATTAGTCTATCACCACTTTTAGTTGTTTTTTCTAATAGTTCTTTAGGTAAATGAGAATAAAATCGTTCTTCAACAATTTTCAAAAGTTCTCTTCCCTTGATTATCTTTCTATCACTTAGTACTTCTAAAATTGGTAGAAATGTCTCATTAAATTTTGGTAATTCCATTTTTATTATAAATTCCTTTGTGTAGTCTGATGACGAAGCGCCCGAGGCAGCTATTTATTCAAACACATTTTACACAAAACAACTCTAAAAAGCAACTTTAACAAACAAAAAATTTGTATGTTAATTGGAGTATTTTGGCAAGAACATACAGAATGTTGCTAAAGAAATAGAAAATAATTTATGTTAAATAGTCTCTTTTTTGTTACCAAATTTGCTACTCATCCACTCTGAGGGAGATTGGTGGGTAGCTTTAATGCTCTCTTCATCAAAAGGGTATTCATAATTATTACAGTAGTCTAAAATGATTTTATAGGCTTCGTTAATCTGCGCACTCATCTTTGTTGCTTTTTCAATGTCATCTTTGTGTTTATCCGGATGCCATTTTTTCATAAGGTTTTTATATTTGTTCTTAATCTCTTTGAGGGAGGATTTCTCACGAAGGCCAAGGAGTGATTTGGCCTTGAGTATTTTTTGGAATGAAGAGGACAAGATCTAATCTTGTTGTTGTCTCATATATGCAGGTATATCGAGGTAATCACTATTTAAGTCACCACCAACTACAAGACGAGGACGAATTTTTTCAACTTTTGGAGCAGGGTTTTCAGGAACAAAGTCTTCATTGTTTCCTAAGTCTAAATCTTTTTCAAACCCTGTTGCAACGATAGTGATTTTGACATAGTTTTCAGCAAACGTTGTATCTGTTGATGTTCCCCAGATAACTTCCGCATCATCATGTGCACTTTCGTGAACTACTTCCATTGCTTCTGCTAGTTCCATCATTGGAAAGTCAGGATGCATGCTGAAGTGAACTAAGACACCCATCGCTCCGTTTATGGACATGTTGTCAAGAAGTGGAGACTCGATTGCTGCTTTGATAGCTTCATAGGCAGCATTTTCACCCTCATGCTCACCGACGCCCATAAGTGCCATACCTTTATGGCTCATTACAGTCTGTAGGTCAGCAAAGTCAAGGTTGATGTCATTCTCACCGCTTGAAAGAATTACACCTGATGTTCCACTTACTGCCTGTGCTAAAACAGAATCAACAATTTTGAAACTCTCTTTAAGACCCAGTTTTCTGTCGATGATAGAAAGGAGTTTGTCATTTGGAATCACGACAATAGAGTCACTCTCTTTTTTGAGCTCCTCTAAGCCAGTTTCTGCAAGTTTAAGACGCTTGCGTCCTTCAAACATAAAAGGCTTTGTAACAATAGAGATAGTAAGTGCCCCCACTTCTTTGGCAATCTGCGCAACAACCGGTGCAGCACCTGTTCCTGTTCCACCGCCAAGACCCGCAGAGATAAAGACAATATCAGCACCCTCTAAAGCAGAACGAATGTCATCATAGTTCTCTAAGGCAGAATCTTTTCCAATGTTTGGCTTCATGCCGGCACCAAGACCTTTTGTCAGTTTCGCACCGATTTGAATCTTTGTTGCGGCATTTGTTTCACTTAACACCTGTGCATCAGTATTGACAAGCATCATCTCAATGCCACCAACATTTTCATTGATCATGTGACCAATCATATTACCACCGCCGCCACCGACGCCTACTGCTATGATTCGTGCACCACTTGGGTTATGTGTCTCTTCAATTACAAACGGTTCCATATTTCACTCCTTTAAAATAACTGGGTTGCCCAATTCCAAAATTTGCTCAAGCTTCCTGCTTCATCACTCTTTTTGGATTGTGCGGCTTCTAGGTTTATCATTTTTGATGCCTGTTGCTCTTTTTGTTCAAGAGGAGCTGTCAGGTTTTCACTTGTGTCTGATAAATCTACATGCACACTCTCTGTAGGTTTTTCATTTGTATGTCTTACTCTTTTGTTGACATCAATCTCATAAGGAGTATACGGAAATGCAGTATACATAATGAGACCGATTGCACTTGAATATTCTGGCTCTCTGAGGGTATCAAAAAGACCATTCATCTCACGTGGTTTTGCCAAACGCACAGG
This sequence comes from Sulfurimonas sp., assembly GCA_027019325.1. Taxonomy (GTDB): domain Bacteria; phylum Campylobacterota; class Campylobacteria; order Campylobacterales; family Sulfurimonadaceae; genus Sulfurimonas. The sequence continues at coordinate 4,010 of JALUWT010000103.1, read as the reverse complement.
TATAGAACCAAAGGTAGCAATAGCAAGGTCTCTGATGCCTTCCATCTTTGAAAAGCCTCCGGTAAGTACTACACCTGCTCCAATTTGATCTTTTAATCCACTCTTTTCGATAAACTGTGCGAGTATCATCAGTGTCTCTTCTACTCTTGCAAAGATGACATTATGAACAACTTCTAAAGAGACTTCATGCGTTGTATCTTCATCTCCTATAATAGGAAGTTCGATTAAATCATTGCTAGGAGTGAGTAGAGAACCATATGTCAGTTTCACTTTATCTGCAACATTCAGCGGAGTATGGAGCGCCATAGATAAGTCACTCGTTACATGGTTTGAACCGACACCAAGATAGTCATTGTAGCGAATGGAGTTTCCAGAGTAGATGGCAATATTGCTCGTGTTTCCACCCATGTCAATAACAGCAGCACCAAGCTCTCTCTCATCTTCATTGAGGGTTGCGATTGCAGAAGCATAAGAGTTGAGTACGATGTTCTCTACATCGATGCCTGCACCTTTTACCGCTTTTTTGAGATTGTTAAGATTTGATTTTTGTGTGGTGATGATATGTGTTTCAACTTCAAGACGTGATGCATTCATACCAAGCGGATCTTCAATATAATCCTGATCATCTACTTTAAAGTTAAATGGAAGCGCATGAAGTACTTCATACTCATTTGGAATATTGGCATTGTATAAAGAGGTGTGCATAACACGTTTTATCTCTTCAAAAGAGATCTCTTTTGACTGTATGTTTACTATACCGTTTGAGTTGAGGCTTTTTGTGTAGGCTCCAGAAATAGAGACAATAGCACTTGTAACAGTTGAACCTGAAACTCTTTTTGCATCTTCAACCGCAGTTTTAATGCTGCGTGAGGCAAGCTCAATATTTGTGATACTTCCTTTTTTAAGGCCTTGTGCTTTTGTTGTCCCAGCTCCTGTGATAGAGATAGTGTTATCGTTGGCGATTTCAGCGGTAACAGCACAAATTTTTGTTGAGCCAATATCAATGGCTAAAACAGTTCTACTCAATTTAGAGTCCTTGGATAAATATCTCAGTTTTGTACTTGTTTTGAAGCGTCTTTAGGAGCCCTTCACTAAACATTGTACTTTTTAATCGAGCAATAACATCACTCTGATTATTATTCTTGTTATTAAGCAGTTTCTGTTCCAAAATGTTGTATAAAACAATTTTCCCATCTTTTAATGTTATAAAAGCTTTCTTTTTATCTGAAGTGAAAAGCTTCTGTAAGAACTCACCTGCCTCTTTTTTTGATAAACCGTTTATCTTGTCAAGTGAACTAACAGTGATAAAATCGGTAGTTTTACCAATAAATGTACCTACAGAACTGTTTGCTAACGCAAAAAGCTTCTCTTTGCGTTTTTGTTTGAGATACAGTGGTAAAACTTCCGCTTTTGCCGCTTCATATGACTTTGGCATTGCAGGGTTTGTTTTAACTAACTCAATTATATAGTAAGTATCGTTAACAAGAATAGGTTTTGCATAGGGTTTAGTCAGAGAAAGTGCCGCTATCTTTTTGAGTGCTGCTGCATTGAATGGATTGTGATTGCTTGAGAGTGTCAACTTGTCTATTTTGATGCTTGGGTCAAGTCTGCCTTTTTTGAATGCAATATATGTGCGTAGTGCTGCATCTTTACTTGCTTTAACATTTAACTCTTCGATGATGGCTGTTTTTGCTTTTGTGAGTGGAAGTATTTTTCCCTCTTTATCTTTGAAGTGTGTTCTGTTCTCCTGGTACTCTTTTGCAATGGCTGCCTCATCATAGGTTTTTGTAAGAGGGGATTGTTTTACGTAATTTATTTCATAACTTACATCTGTCATGAAGTTGTTTTTCATATTTTCCCAAAATGCTTTTAACTCTTTTTCTGTCGGTTTAACTGTAATCATATTGTCTGAGAGAATTTTATAATTTATTTTGTCTGCGATGCTTAGTAGCGTATCTATGATTTTTTCTTCATTTTTTGAAACTTTAACAGGGAGCAGGGCAATTGCTTTTTGAATGAGAAGCTCTCTGCGCAGACCGCTTTCATACTCTTTTGGTGTCATTCTGTTTTGTGAGAGAACTTGTCTGTATGTTTCTTTGTTGAACGTATTGTTCTTATAAAAAACTTTTTGAGATTTGATAACACGGAAGAGCTCAAGGTCACTTACTGTCAAATCGTATGATTGTGCCAAGTTTACTAAAAGAGCTTGTTGCAAGAGCTGCTGCAGAGCCTGTTTTTGAAGACCAAACTGTTTTGCTTTCTCTTCATCAAAATTGCCTTGAAGCATCTGGTTGTATTGTTGATACAAACGTGAGTATGCTTTTTGCAATTCACTTCGGCTAATCTCGACATTTCCGACTTTTGCTACGGCACTTGCTTTGCTTCCGTACTTATACTGTCCCCAGCCCACAAAACCGGCCCCAATAAAAGCAATCGTTGAAATCCAAATAGTAATAATAAGCCACTTTTTGTGTCTTTGCATCCATGTAATCATAATATTAAAAAACCTTCTACATCAAATTTATGTAATTCTATGTAAATTCGCCTTTAAACTTGATAAAGAGGTGCCTAAAAGATATAATTTGCTTATGAAAAATGAAGAATTGAAAAATAGAGATTTGGATGTCCTTTGGCATCCCTGTACACAGATGAAAGATCATGAAAAACTGCCACTCATACCGATTAAAAAAGCGCATGGCATCTACTTGGAAGATTTTGAAGGAAATCGCTATATAGATGCTATCAGCTCATGGTGGGTAAATATGTTTGGACATACTAACAGTTATATCAATGAGAAGATAAAAGAGCAGCTTGACAGACTCGAACATGTTATACTCGCAGGTTTTACGCACGAGCAGGTTATACGGCTCTCTGAGCGCTTGGTAAAACTAACACCGGATGGTTTGGATAAATGTTTTTACTCGGATAACGGCTCTTCTGCAGTAGAGGTGGCACTTAAGATGAGTTATCACGCACATCTCAACAGCGGTGTGAAAAAATCACTCTTTGTTTCTTTGAAAAACTCTTATCATGGGGAGACCATAGGGGCTCTCAGTGTCGGTGATGTCGAACTTTATAAAGAGACTTATGAGCCGCTGCTTATAAATACTGTTCAAACAGCTGTGCCAAAAGATATGAGCAAAGAGAGTGCAGTGCGTGCAGCAGCAGAATTTGAATTATTATGCAAAGAGAGAGCTGATGAAATCAGTGCCATTATTGTTGAGCCTTTGATTCAGGGAGCAGGGTATATGCATATGTATCATCCTCACTTTTTACTGCTCTTGCGTGAGATTTGCACGCAGTATAATGTGCATCTTATAGCAGACGAAGTAATGGTTGGATTTGGGCGGGCAGGAGAGCTTTTTGCCTGCGAGAAAGCTGGAATATCTCCAGACTTTTTAGTTCTTTCAAAAGGACTCACCGGTGGATATCTGCCTCTCTCTGTTGTATTGACTTCCAATGAAATCTATGCAAAATTTTATTGTGACTATAATGAGCATAAAGCCTTTTTACATTCACACTCCTACACGGGTAACGCGCTTGCATGTTCAGCTGCAAATGCAACATTGGATATCTTTGAAAATGACAATATCATCGAAAAGAACAAGCAAAAAGCTGCATTTATGTCAAAAGAACTAGAGAAGTTTTCCTCTTTGGACAATGTTGCTGAAGTACGTCAAACGGGTATGGTTTGTGTTGTAGAACTCAAAGGCTATGAACCTGAGGAGAGAATAGGACTCAAAGTGTATGAATATGGATTAAAGCATGGTGTACTTCTGCGTCCACTTGGTCATATTGTCTATTTTATGCCGCCGTATATTATAACAGAAGAAGAGATTACAATTATGATGGATGTCGCTTATGAAGCTATTAGACTTCTTGCATAACCTAGATAAATCTCAGAGGGAAGAAAAAAAGATGAAATTGTGCAAAATCTTTTTTGAAGCGTAGCCGTAGCTACGGTGAGAAAAAGTTTTGTGCAAGTTCGCTTTTTTTATCCCTCCCTTTGG
>JALUWT010000102.1 GCA_027019325.1 Sulfurimonas sp. | reverse complement strand
GTGGTATGGCTTCAGGTATTAGAAAACCAACAGCACATATCTTAGTAGAAGTAGAGGGTAAATAGTATGGGTCAAAAAGTTAATCCTATTGGTTTACGTCTTGGTATCAACCGTAACTGGGAATCTCGTTGGTTTCCAGATTTTAAAACAGCTTCGGCTAATTTAGGTGAAGATCACAAGATAAGAACATTTTTAAAGAAAGAACTTTACTATGCTGGTGTTGCTAACATCATCATTGAAAGAACAGTGAAAAGACTTCGTGTAACTATCGTTGCTGCTCGTCCTGGTATTATTATCGGGAAGAAAGGTGCTGATATTGAGAAGCTTAAAACTGCTGTTCAAAAACTTGTTGGTAAACCAATTTCTATCAACATCAAAGAAGAGAAAAAAGCACAAACTTCAGCACAACTTGTTGCTGAAAACGTTGCTACTCAATTAGAGCGCCGTGTTGCATTTAGACGTGCAATGAAGAAAGTTATGCAAGGTGCACAACGTTCTGGTGCTAAAGGTATTAAAGTGGCTGTTGCAGGTCGTCTTGGTGGTGCTGAAATGGCTCGTACTGAGTGGTACTTAGAGGGACGTGTTCCTCTTCATACACTTCGTGCTAAGATCGATTATGGTTTCGCTGAAGCTCATACTACTTATGGAATCATAGGTGTAAAAGTATGGATTTTCAAAGGGGAAGTACTTACTAAAGGTATTCCTGCTGAAGCTAAAGAAGAGAAAAAAGAGCGTCGTGCTAGAAAACCAGTACGTCGTGAAAATAGTGAAAAGGCTGAATAATTATGTTAATGCCAAAAAGAACAAAATATCGTAAAGTAATGAAAGGTCGTAACCGTGGTTACGCTCGTTCAGGCTACAAGTTAGCTTTTGGTGACATTGCATTTAAAGCTGTTGAAGCTGGTCGTATAAACTCTCGTCAAATAGAGTCAGCGCGTATCTCTGCAACTCGTCACATTAAGCGTCAAGGTAAAATCTGGATTCGTGTATTCCCAGCTAAACCATTAACTGCAAAGCCTCTTGAAACTCGTATGGGTAAAGGTAAAGGTGCAGTCGAACAGTGGGTAATGAACATTAAACCAGGTCGTATAATTTTTGAAATGGCTGGTGTACCACATGATATAGCTCGTGAAGCGCTAACTCTTGCAATGCACAAGTTACCATTCAAAACAAAAATAATTACTGCGGAGATGAGCAATGAAATATTCTGATTTAGCAGATAAAAGTACAGCAGAGCTTAAAGCGATGCTTAAAGAGAAAAAAACTGAACTGTTTACTCTCAAGATTAAACAAAAGATGATGCAATTACAAAATACTAGCGAACTCAGCGTTGCTAAAAAAGATATTGCACGAATCAATACTGCACTTGCTGCAGTAGCAAACTAGGGGACGAGCAATGGCTAATAAACGTGAAATTCAAGGTAACGTAATTAAAATTGCAGGTGACAAAACAGTATCTATTGTTGTTGAGCGCCGTGTAATGCATCCTCGTTATCATAAAGTTGTCAAGCGTTTCAAAAAGTACTTAGTACATGATGAGCGTAATGAAGTAAAAGTTGGAGATGAGATTATTGCAATCGAATGTCGTCCACTTTCTAAGACTAAATCTTTTAGACTTAAGTCAGTTGTAAAAGGAGCGTAGTATGATTCAAGGT
>JALUWT010000101.1 GCA_027019325.1 Sulfurimonas sp. | reverse complement strand
AGTATTATAAACCTTTAGTGATAAAAAAACCTGTTTGTCTTAAATGTCATGGAGATATTTCAAAAAATCCTGAGCTTCAAAAAGCTATACAAAGCAGATACCCAAATGACAAAGCCACAGGCTATAAAATGGGAGATTTAAGAGGTGTGGTAGTAGTTACTATCAAAAAATAGCTTGTAGAATCTACAAGCTATATTAACGAGCAAATTCTATGGCTCTGCTTTCTCTTATAACATTTACTTTAATGTCACCGGGATATTGAACCTTATCTTCTATCTCTTTTGCTATTTCACGAGCTATAAGAGCTGATTCATCATCATTAATCAAAGTCGCATTTACCAATACTCTAACCTCTCTACCAGCATTTATAGCATAGGCTTGTCTTACCCCCACATGTTGAGATGCTATATCTTCTATATCGGTTACACGCTTCAAAAAGCTCTCTAGTACTTCTCTTCTAGCCCCAGGACGAGCAGCAGAAAGTGCATCAGCAGCACAAACAGCCCCACATTCTACGGATTTTATCTCTTCTTGTCCATGATGAGCATAAATAGCATTTATAACCACCTCATTTTCACCATATCTTCTACATACTTCAGCACCCAAATCAACATGATTTCCATCATGTTCATGTGTAAGAGACTTTCCTATATCATGTAAAAGACCTGCTCTTTTTGCCAAGATAGGGTCTCCTCCCATCTCTGCTGCCATAATTCCAGCCAAATGGGCAACTTCTAAGGTGTGAGCTAAAGCATTTTGCCCATAACTTGCACGATATCGAAGTCTTCCAAGTAACTTCATAAGTTCAGGACTCATTAGACCTATATTCATATCAGCAACAAGGTCTTCACCCTCATTTAGTATTGCCTCTTCAAACTCATCACTTACTTTTTCAAATATCTCCTCAATCCTTGCTGGTTGAATACGACCATCTTCTATAAGAAGTTCTAAAGTTTTTGTAGCAATTGCACGACGATAGAGGTTAAAACTACTAACTATAATCGCATTTGGAGTATCATCTATAATAATATCAACACCCAAAAGAGACTCAAGAGCTTTAATATTTCTTCCCTCTTTACCTATTATACGACCTTTTAGTTCATCATTTTCCAAATGAACCATGTTTGTAAGCCTCTCAGATGCAAATTCTCCAGCAAAACGGCTTGTCGCTTGTGCCAAAATATAATTTGCTCTCTTCTTAGCCTCTGTTTTAGCCTCATTTTCATATTTTCTAACTATATGAGCAATATCAGCACGTGATTTCTCTTCAATCTTACTCATCAAAACTTCTTTTGCTTCAGATTGAGTCATTCCAGCACTATGCTCTATTGTATGAAGAGTTTGCTCAAGCTTCTTTTCATACAGTTTTTGAAGTGAGTTTAAAGATTTTTCATTTCTCTGTAAATCAACTAATTTAGCTTTTAATATAACACTCTCATCATGAAGTCTTTTTTCTTCATTTTGTTTGTATCTTTTAAAGCTCTGTTCTTGCCTAGATACTTCATCCTCTCTTTGACTCAAATCCGCTTTTGCTCTCTCTTTAGCACTTTCATATGCCTTAGTAGCCTCTAGCTTCATCTCCATTGCTTTAAGATTGGATTTTTGCAGTAAATTGTGTGCTTCATTTTCTATTGCAGAAGCCTTGGCTTTTGCTC
>JALUWT010000100.1 GCA_027019325.1 Sulfurimonas sp. | reverse complement strand
AGATAGAGTCCTGCGTGAGGAGATGCTCTTTGCCCATAAAGGCATCAGCGGTCCTGCTGTACTTTCCGCTTCTCTTTACTGGAGAAAAGGGGATATCTCCATTGATTTTCTTCCCTCTGATGCTACCCAAGAACTCATTAAAAAAGGCGGAAAAAGATTGGTCTCTTCTGTGATACCTCTGCCAAAGAGACTTGCAAAAGCATTGCTGCAGGCGATTGAAATGAGAGATAAAGAGTGCGTAAAAGTGCAAAAAGAGGAACTTATAAAACTTGCACAGTTACACAATTATACTTTTGCACCTGCCGGTAATTTTGGTTTTACAAAAGCTGAAGTGAGTCGTGGCGGTGTTGTGACGGATGAGTTAAATAAAGAGAGTCTAGAGTCAAAAGAAGTAAAAGGGCTTTATTTTATTGGCGAAGTGGTCGATATAACAGGAGAACTTGGAGGTTACAACTTTCAATGGGCCTTCTCATCTGCCTATGTTTGTGCAAAAGCAATAAAATAGGTATAATAAATAAAAATAAAAGTATGGAGTATTTAAGTATGAAAAAAAGATTGACAAAAATAGCATTAGCAGCATCTCTCTTGAGCATGCCGGTATTGGCAGGCGCTAATGAGTATAAATCATTATTTGCAGTAGAGGGTGGTGCGAGTAAAGTTTCTGCAGATGTTACGGTATCAAGTCAGATGTACAGTGTAGAACAGAGCAAGCTTGGAAATGTAGGTATAAAAATTGGTGCAGAAGGTAAAAACTTCAGAATTTTTTTGAGTGGGCGTCATTATAATACAAAAGATTTTGATAAGCTCAACACATTAGGCGCAGAGATTGAGTATCTTTTTCACTTCTCAAAACCTATGAGTTTTTTTCTCAGTGCCAATACCGGAAAAGCATTTATGAATCTCGGATCAACAGTTAATTATCCATCTGTTACAGCAGATACATACTATTTTGGTGGAGGTGCAGGTTTAAATCTTGCTGTAAATAATAGAGTAGATATAGAACTTGGTGCTAGATATATGGGCTTAGGTAACACAATTGTCCAAGGAAATACAGAGTATAAATTTAATGATATAATTTCTGCATATGGTGCTGTTATTATTAAATGGCAAATGGATTAGTTTTTCTTTAATGTAAGTGTAAAAAGTGCACCTTCTGTGGTGTTCTTTACACTTAATTCAGCTGACATTTTATCTGCTATCTGCTTAGACATATAAAGTCCGATTCCACTTCCTTTTCCTTCTGCTTTTGATGTTACATTGGCTTCAAAGATATGCGGTAATATTTTTTTATCGATTCCACCGGCATTATCACTTACTTCTAAAATAACTTCATCTATACTTTGCGATGCAACTATGCGTATCTTTCTATTTACTATATTTTTTTCGATAAAAGCATCTTTTGCATTATTGATAAGATTAAGCAGGATGTGTTTGAACTCATTTTTAATGACTTTAATGTAAATATCATCAGAACAGACAACTTCCAAGCTAATGGTATTTTTCATCAGTTCATCTTTCACAAGCAGCTGTACAGAATCAATAATCTCTAAAAGTTGCACTTGCTGTGCTTTCTTGTCTGGTCTGAAAAAAGAACGAAATTCGCTGAGCGTGACAAGCAGGTGATTGACCTGTGTATCTATCTCTTGCTTATACTTTTGGTT
>JALUWT010000099.1 GCA_027019325.1 Sulfurimonas sp. | reverse complement strand
GGAGCTACTAGTAGCTTCAAGGATTTTAAACGCAGTAGATTGTTATCTCTTTTTTCACCCGAAGGGCAACATTTAAAAGATTCATCTTCTGCGTTAAACTTAGGCTAACGATGCCAGCATCGCCAACAAAAGTTTGCCTTGAATCTAAACCTTTTAAATATTGTTGAATATGTTATTTACTATGGTCTGGCACTTATATACTTTTCATTAAGCATATTTTGTGCCATTTTTAGTGGCTTTTATGATAAAATTGCAAAAACAAAAAGAGATGACTATGGAAGCAAAAGCAATTAAAACAGACAGATATTTATCTACCGCAGATATACAGGAACAGATGCAAAATGTTGAGTATATTATCATGGCAGCCCCTGCCCCGGAGAAATTCAAAAAGACACCAATTCACTTCACTATCTTTTTAAATACAGCAGAGGCAATTCCAAAAGAGATTCAAAAAGAGGTACTGGATAAATTTAGAAACGAGCATAAAATAGCAGAGCCGGAAGCACTTCTCTCACAAATCATGCCTGTCGGTTTTGCTGTGAGCTCTGCGCATGACACGCCTATGCCTATGCTGCTTATCAAGCCAGAAGATCAAAGAAGCATTCCCCATGTCCCTATACATGTCATGGACTTTTTAGCCGATTCCGAAGAATTTCACGAAGCAAAAGAGAAAAATCTTACGGGATGGAGTTACGCTTACGAGTAGATTAGAATTCTAACTCTTTTATCTCTTTTTTTATCTTTTTAGATAAATTTTTGTAAGCTTTTTTTGTCACTAAAATATCATCTTCAATGCGAATGCCGATGCCTCTGTACCTTTTAGGCGCGTTTCTGTCATCTTTATCTATGTAGATACCCGGCTCAATTGTGAGCACCATTCCTGCTTGCAAAGGAATCTCTTTGCCCTTTTTATCTTTATAGGGAGATTCATCATGAACATCTATGCCCATCCAGTGCCCTATTCCGTGAGGATAGTATTTTTTATGTGCATTTTTTTTCAAAAGTTTTTTAACACTGCCCTCTAAAATGCCAAGCTGCACCAAACCCCTGCAAAGTAACTCTTCTGCTTTCTTTTGTAAGTTTGTTCGCATAACTCCCGGTTTTATGAGTGCAATTATCTCTTTTTGAACATCTAAAACCAGCTGATAGAGCTCTTTTTGTGCTTTTGTGAACACTCCTTGCGATGGAATTGTACGTGTGATATCACTTGCATAATAGTTATATTCACAACCGGCATCAATAAGTATAAGCTCATTTTTTTGTAACTTCGCATTGTTGTTTATATAGTGCAGTGTATTTGCATTGTTTCCCGAAGCGACAATGGAACTGTAAGCATCACTTTGTGCCCCGTTTTTTCTAAAAATATACTCAAATTCAGCCTGCAGTTCATACTCATAATGCAGTTTTTTCACTTTTTTCATAGCGATATGATGCGCTTTTTTTGTAATTTTCAGTGCCTCTTTGATTGTAGCTATTTCTGCTTGGCTTTTAATAAGACGCATCTTTTGAATCGGTTTTGCCGCATTTTTAAAGGTATCTATATTTTTTGCATAGCGTTTAAGAAGTTTGACCTTTGAGTAGTCAAGCTTGAAATCATAGTAAAGTGTATGTTTGCCTTCAAGAAATATTTTCAGTTTAGAAGCGAGTTCACTGTACTCAAAAACAGCATCAACATCAAAACGTTTTTTTGCCTGCAAAACACCGAGACGTTTACCATTCCAAAGCTCCTCAGTTTTATCTTTTTTATAAACAAACAGATAGCTCTTTGTTTTTTTTGCACCCTTTACAAAAACAAGAACTGTTTTGTCTTCTGTAAAGCCAGACATATAGTAAAAATTACTGTTTTGTCTGTAAGGGTACTCTGTATCATTAGAACGGGTTTTTGCTTCTGCGCTGAAGAGTATGGCGACAGAATTTTCCTGAAGCTTTTTTGTAAAAACCTTTCTTCTTTTTTTGTACTCTTGCTCTTCTATCATCTGCAGCTCTTTGCCAGCCATGCCTGCATCTCACGCAGACTCTCTTGAAGCAGTGTGTTGAGTGCCTCAACTCCACTTTTTGCATTGGCATCTTTTGTCGGCAGCTCTTTAACTATATGCTTAGTAGCTACAACCTGTGCTGTTGCGTTGTCCACCAATACAAAGGAGATATCTATCTTGGCAACTGAGCTTTTTTCATCCGCTGTAAAATGTTGTGTAAAATCAGCCACACTGCTCTCTAACGTATAGTCACTGCTGCTAAAAGATTTGTAACTTGTAACGGTCTCAAAGATTCCTGCATTTTGCAGACTTTGCACAATCACATCGGTGATTGCCTTGTTCGGATCTTCTGCCCATTCAGACTGATTAAATGCTCCCTCTTGATACTCTCCGACAACATACTTCATCTTTTTACTCATTAAAGAACTCTTGACAAAAGCCTGTGAAATCTTGAGTGAACTCTTTGTACAGACACTCTGCAGAGTATCACTCTTATGCGTATCCACTGCGATTCTATACTGTGTAATTGCAGGGTATGTTGTTGAACATGCAGTGAATATAAGTAGCAAAAAAGCTGTTAAAATTATCTTCATTTATCTCTCTCCCGGAGCAGATTTTAACTCTGTTTTTTTATAAATAATGTCAGATGGATTGTGATTAAACTCTTCTAATGTGTTTTGCAAATCTATCATAACATTTTGACTATCGAGCATAGTATTGTTGACATTATGGCTCATCTTGTCAAACCCCATTTGTGCCTTTGAAAAACTCACAGCCATATTATTCATCGTATTATTCATATGCAGATATGTAAGCTTAATGGATTCAAAGGAGTTGTTAATCTTATCCTCCCATGCTACACTTTTATTTATGAAATTATCAATATTTGGAATCACATTATTCACTTTAGCAGTGATACTATCTAAGTTATTCACGCTACTTTGAAAATGTTCTATAGTCTTTTCATCGAGAAGTCTGTCCATTTTATACATAATGCTTGCGGTACGTTTGAGTAGCAGTCCCACCTGTTTTTGATTTTCATTATTAAGCAGTTGTTGCGTTTTATAAAGTGTTGCCAAAAGCTGTGATGAGACATCCCCAAGGGAGCGTTCAAAATGTTCAAAAAAGGATGGTGCTGTTTTAATGACAGGATACTTCTCTCCTACCTTAGCTTTTAGTGGTGGTGCATTGTTCTCCCCCTGCGTGAGGTTGATGTAGGTAAGTCCCGTAATACCTTGTGCCGTTAGTTTGGCCACTGTATTTTCTTTTATAGGTGTACTTTTTAAAATATCTACAGTCACTTCTACCTGCTCCGTATTTTTTGGGTTAATACGCAGGCTAATAACTTTTCCTACACTGATCCCTCTATATTTTACAGGAGCATCAAGATTCAAACCAAAAACTGACTCATCAAAATAGATATGGTACTTTTGCATTGCTTCATCACTTGAAGGTTTGAGCATCCAGTATGCAAAACCAAACATTACTGCCAGACCAAGCAAAACAGAGATGCCAACCAGTGTATAATTTACTTTATTATTCATTCATATCCCCAAAAAAAGTTTGGATAAAGTCACTTTTTACATCCTTTATCCCCTCTAATGTTCCCTCGTAAACTATTTTTTTATTGTCTATTATAGCAACTTTATCTAAAGTCTTATATATAGAGTTCAGATCATGACTCACCATGACAATAGTCAGCCCAAGCATTGAGCGAAGTTTCAGTATCAAACTATCAAACTCCCGTGCTGAAATAGGGTCTAGTCCACTTGTCGGCTCATCCAAAAAAAGTAGTTTGGGGTCCATCACCAAGGCACGTGCAAGTCCTGCTTTTTTTCGCATACCGCCACTTATCTCTGAGGGGTAAAGGCTGGTATCTTCGGGATTCAACCCTACCAAACTAATTTTAAACTTTACAATATCATCAATCATCTCTTGTGAAAGTTTTGTATACTCAATAAGAGGCAGTGCAACATTTTCTTTGAGTGTCAATGAGGAAAAAAGTGCACCGAACTGAAAAAGCACACCCCATTGATGACGCAGACTCTGGGCATCTCTCTCCCCTATCTTTTCGAGTTTTTTACCCAAAACTTCAATATTACCGCTGCTAAATTCCTGCAGCAGAACCATCTCACGCAGCAGTGTTGTTTTCCCACAACCGCTTGGTCCCATAATTCCATAAATCTCGCCCTCATTGATAGTTAGGTTTAGGCCGTCATGGACTACTTTGTCACCAAAAACAGTTCGTACATTTTTTACACAGATTGATTCCATCTTATATCCCTAAATTTGTAAAGGCTATTGAAAAAACAGCATCACATACAATGACGGCAAAGATAGACTCAACAACACTTTTTGTCGTATTAAAACCTATACTCTGTGTATCATCTTTGACCATCAAACCTCTGTAAATTCCAATAGAAGCGATTAAAAAAGCAAAAAATGGCCCTTTTACTATACCAACATAAAAATGTTTAGCAGCGATGACTTCACTAAATCTATCTATAAAAAGGCTCGTTGTAATATGCAGGTCAATATTAGCCACTATCATACCGCCAAGCATTGCCATTATATCTGCAACAAAAATAAGTATTGGCATCGTGATGACAAGTGCAACGATACGTGGGAGAACAAGAAAAGCGAATGGCTCGAAGCCCATCGTTTTCATAGCATCAAGTTCTTGGGTTATCTTCATCGCACCAATCTGCGCTGCATAGGCCGAGCCGCTTCGTCCTGCAATAACTATGGCGGTCATAAGCGGCGCTAGCTCTCTAAAAATCGAAAGTCCCAGCATATCGACTATGTAAATATTTGCTCCGTAGATTTTGAGCTGATACGCAGACTGGTATGCGACAACAATCCCAATTAAAAAACTTGTCAGAGCGATGATGCCAAGTGCTTTAATGGCACTCTCATTTATTTCAAATGCTATCTCTTTAAAACGGATGTTTTTTAGGGAGGTCATGTACTGCAGATTTGTTGCAAAGAGTTGTCCGAAAAATTGTAAAAAAGAGAGAAAACCGACATAATTATCGTAAAAAAATTTTCCTATTTGCTCAAGAATATGTTTCTCTTTTTCAGGTTTAAATGAACTTGCACTGCGCATATTTTTTGTAACAAGTTCTAAAGTTGATTTTTGTACAGCATCTGTAAGTAATATATTGTTTTTTATCTTCTTTTGTTGAAAGTATTTTTGTAAATCATAAATAAAAATAGCACCTGCAGTATCTAAAAAAGTGAGCGACTGAAAATCAAGAGTAATCTCTTGAAAAGAGTAGGTTTTTATCTGTTCAAGCTCTTTTTGTGTTTGCGCAATCGTATAGAGCGTCAGCTCCCCCTCAAAGGTTATGGAGAGCTTTGCATGATCGAGATTTATAAGCGGTTTTTTATACATCTAAAAATTCTAAAAATCTCGTTCTAGTAGCTTGTGGACTTTTAAAATTGTAATGATTTTATCAGCCTGTTTTCCAACACCATCGATGATAGTATCATCCCCAATGATAGTATCAGGTGCAGGACCAATGTTCTCTTTTTTAATACGAATTGCCATTGTAAGTCTGTCAATAACAAAACCTGCCACATCATCACCATGTCGCATGACAATAAAACGCGTCTCTTCTCCATGTTTTTTTGAGTTAAGTCCAAATTTTGCACGCAAATCTATCAGTGGAATAACAGCTCCACGTAAATTAAAGACGCCTAGAACATATTTTGGCACCTGCGGTACTCTCGTCCATGAAAATGGCTTAATAATCTCTTGAATGGACAAAATAGGCACTGCATACTCTTCATCACCAATCATAAAACCAACAAGCTGTACAACATCGTCAAGCTGGTCTGTCACACTATTTTGCTGTTCACTCTGTTTATTAATAATATCTTTTAGTTTATCACTCATTATAAGAACTCCGCTTTAAAGTTAACATTTCTCTGTACAACACTTGCTAAATAGTCTGCTGAATATGGTTTTGTGATATATTCAACCATTCCAGACTCAACGCCGCGCATACGGTCAGATTTACTTGTTCTTGAGGTCACTGCGATAAGTGGCAGATTTTTATATCTGTTATATTTTTTAATCTCATTAGCTAGCGTATACCC
>JALUWT010000098.1 GCA_027019325.1 Sulfurimonas sp. | reverse complement strand
CATGCGAGGCATCTCAATGTCTATGAGCATCGCATCAAAGTTATAATCACCCGCTTTTAGGATGTTGAGTGCTTCTTGTCCGTCGCCCGCTTCAACAAGTGTCACACCCATAGGTTCTAAAGATTTTCTCATGATGGTTCTGTCTGTTTTTGAATCATCAACAATCATAACGACATAATCACTTGCACTGTTTTTCTCATTACTTGTTGTAGCACCCTCTTCAGCCCTGAGAGCGCTTGCTTTTACATCTTTTGCCATACTCATCAGTGCCACAACATCAACAATCAGTGTCACACCACCATCACCACGAATTGTAGCGCCAGCAATACCTTCAATACCTTTGAGATAATCACCAAGTGATTTAATAACAATCTCCTCTTGACCGACAAGCATATCTACGATCAGTCCGAGTTTACTTGTTCCAAGGCCAAGGACAACGACATAAGCATGTTCACTTGCATCGAGGATACGTTCAACTTCAAAAATATCACCAATATGTACAAGAGAGAGGACATCATCACGCAGACGCATAACACTTTTGCCTTCCACTGTGTATATCTCATCTTTTGAGATACGCACCGTCTCTAAAACGGATGCAAGAGGAATCGCATAATGCTCCTCTTGGACACCTACTAAAAGTGCCTGAATAATTGCAAGTGTTAAAGGAATTTTGAGTTTAATCGATGTTCCCTTCCCTAGCTCTGAGTCAATATCGATAATACCGTTGAGTTTTTCTATGTTCGTTTTTACAACATCCATTCCAACCCCACGACCAGATACATTTGTAACAGCAGCAGCTGTAGAAAAGCCTGGTTTAAAAATAAGTGTAAATGCCTCTTTATCACTCATACTATCGGCTTCTTTTTCTGTAATAATGCCTTGTTCAAGAGATTTGTTTTTTAGCATTGCAGGGTCAAGACCCTTTCCATCATCGTCAATCTGAATAACGATTTGATTCCCTTCATTGTATGCTTTAAGTGCAATTGTTCCAAGTTCAGGCTTCCCTTTTTCAAGACGCTCTTCAGGTGACTCAATACCATGATCACAAGAGTTACGAATGATATGAACAAGCGGATCACCGATCTCTTCAACAATTGATTTATCAAGCTCTGTATCTTCACCGGAAATGACAAGATCAATCTTTTTATTCAGTTCACGTGAGAGGTCACGAATCATACGAGGAAATTTGTTAAATACTTTCCCAATTGGCAGCATACGTGTCTTCATAACGGCAATCTGCAGGTCAGTTGTAACAAGAGAAACAATAGAAACAACTTGATTAAGCTCTTCAAGAAACTCTTCACCTTCATAACGTTCTTCAACATCATCATTGATTTTAATCAGTCTGTTTTTTGCAAGAACAAGCTCACCAATGAGATTCATCAAGTGATCAAGTCTTTTTACATCGACACGAATAGTCTGTTCAACAGTAGCCGGTGTTTTTTTTGCAGGTGCTGCAGCTTTTGGCTCTTCATGTTTCTGGGCTTTACTTTGTACTGGAGCAGGCGCAGGCGCTACTGCTTTTTCCTCTTTTTTCTCCTCTTTTGGTGCTTCGTCTTCCGGTTCATCAGGCATTTGAGGAACTTCTTCGCCTGCTGCAATTTTTGCCTCACGCTTCTTTTTGTCCTCTTCTTGGCGCTGCGCTAAAAGGCGTTCAATCTCTGCTTCAACATCTTCAGGAGACATATTGTCATAATCAACATCATCTTCCTCTTCTTCAACCAGTGCTGCCGCGGCAGGTGTCTCTACTTCACCACTGCCGCCTGTTATTTTGTCGAGTCTTGAAACGCAGGCAGAAATATCAATACCATCATCACTACTTGTGTCACGAATTTTTTCCAGAAGTGCTTTCATGAGATCAATAGACTCTAAAATTACATCCATTACATCGGGTGTAATGCTCAATTCTCCATGCCGTGCACGGTTAAGAACATCTTCCATATGGTGTGTCAGGTGCGTGAGTACATCAAAATTCAGAAATGATGAGGCACCTTTGACCGTATGTGCCACTCGAAATATTCCATTTAAAAGCTCTAAATCATCAGGATTTGACTCTAATTCAACCAAATCCTCATCCAATTTCTCAACCAACTCAAATGATTCAACTAAAAAGTCCTGCAGTATCTCTTGAAATTCATCCATATTTTATACTCCCTACTTCATGTGTGCACGTACAACACGTGACACCTCATCATAAAATGAACTCGCCTGAAATTTTACCAGGTAAGCCTCTCCACCGGCTTCTAAACCTCTGTCTTCACTAAAGTGATTACTAATAGAGGAGTTGAAGACTATTGGAATATTTTTAAATCTTGCATCTTCTTTCACGTTAGCCGCAAAGTGAAAACCATCCATCTTTGGCATCTCGATATCAGAGATAATGATTTTCAGTGTATCTGCCAAACTGTCGCCATATGTAGCATACAACTCATCGAGTTTTCGCAATCCCTCTTCACCATCCATCGCTTCTACGACATTAAAGCCCATCTTTTGCAAAGCATCTTTGACAATTTTTCGTGCAGTTCCACTATCATCAAGAACAAGTGTAAGTCCGGAAAAACTCTCTATCTCTGTTGGTGCTGTTTCCGTTTCAGGTTCATAAAGACCCAAATCCTGTACAACACTCTCTAAGTCTAATATCAAAAGAACACTATCGCCCTCTATCTTTGTGACTCCGGTGACTTTATTTGTATCAACTCCACGTGAGCTATTCATAAAAGCAGCCGGTTCTATATCACTCCATGAAATTCTTCGAATTCTTTTTGCTTCATGCACGATAAAACCGATGAGGACATTATTAAATTCTGTAATGATGACACGTGCGTTATTGCGTGCATCTTCAGGCTCTGTAATACCCATCCATTTTGCAAGATTCACTACAGGTATGACAACCTCACGCAAGTCAAAAATACCTTCTATAAACTCAGGTGTTCCAGGAAGTTCTGTCAAAAAAGGCACGCGAATAATCTCTCGCACCTTCGATACATTTATGCCATAAATACCTTCATATACTTTCCCATCTTCTTCTTGTTTTAGTATACGAAAGTCAACAAGTTCCATCTCATTGGAACCGATTTTGAGGGAATTTTTATCCATATTTTACCTCTCCTTAGAGAATTGGTGTTCTTCTAGTAATTCTTTATCTTGCACTGATTTTACAATAAAATATCTTTGATTGCAAGCAAAAGCACCTAAGTTAATATAAGTAAAACTACTCAGCCGTAATGTTTTGTTTTGATGAAAATGTCCCTCTATGAAATAGTCACCCTTGAAACGATTTTTAAAACGCTTTTGTATGAAATCTTCAAACCATGTGAGCTTTTTACAGTCATCTTTTTTATCAAGATGTCCCTCTATTTTATTAATAATAAGATGATTTAAAAATATGTCTATATATTTAAGAATGAAAAGGACAAAAGGATTGCGGATGAGTGCTGTATAAATTTGATACCCTAAAGGTGCATCAAAATCTCCATGGGCTAAATAAATTTTTTTATCTTTATAAGTACATAACAGTGGTTGCTGTTTAATCGGGAAAATTTTTACATTTTTAAAAACAACTTTGAGATTAAAGTCATGGTTACCTTCAAAGTAAAGCACTTCTGTCTCTTGGGCTATCTCGTCTATGAGCCGTATCATCTCTTGGTTTGTCTTGTAGGTGTAATTTATAGAACCAAAAAGAGCATCAAAAACATCGCCCATTAAAATAAGTTGTGGAACTTGTATAGTTTTTGCATGAATTGCTTCTATAAGAGAGAGCAGTTCCGGTCTCTCAGGAGAGTAATGCGCATCTGAGATGATGCAGGCACCCTCACGCAGTTCTATATTAGGGGACATACGCTATATCTGGGATTCCGCTTGTTTCATCAACTCCCATCATAAGATTAGCATTGACGACTGCCTG
>JALUWT010000097.1 GCA_027019325.1 Sulfurimonas sp. | reverse complement strand
GTAGCCTTTTGAGAGCCCGCATATTTTAATGGCTCTGCGTACATTCTCTCTTGAGAAACCGTACCTTTCAACTGCACCCTGTGAGGAGTACTCTTTAACAACTCTGTATGTTTTAGGGCATATCTGCACTATTGGCTTTGCGTGAGGCTGGTTCTGTCGTTTTTTGCGCTCTTCTTGAGACATAACGATGCCTTTACGACCATTTTTAAACCTTATGCCTCTTTCATGCTTTCCAAGTCCAAGCCGCTTGATCTCTTTCATGACCCAGTACTCTGGAACATTGAGCCCTTTTGCTATCTCATGAGTCGTTTTTTGTTTAGCCCAATACTCTTTCATAACGTAAGAATCACTCAATGGCTCTCTCTGATCTAGCGGAATATATGCAACCGGTGTTTCGCTCTCCGGTTCTTCATAATCTTCATCTTCAAAATATACATCTTGTTTTTGTTGCTCATCTGCAATGTATTTATCCATATCAAACATCGCTTTTGAGATGTACTTAGAATATTTTGGATTGGCATAGAGATTGTTTTGCGAAATTTCAAAGTAGTTCGCGGCCAATTCTAAAGATACTTTCATTTTCAGCTCCTCATTTCAAAAGCCTAAAAAGCTTGAGTATCATCTGCTTTTGTTTGTCTGTCATCGGTTCATCAAGCAGAATATACACAAGCTCTTTTGCTTCTCTTGTTACACTTTTGGCTTCTTGCAGCAACTCTTTTACGCGTGTCTTGCTCATCATCTCTTCCTGGTATAAAAATCTCTGAATGTGTAGTCATTGTTTTGAATATAATCACTATGATCCTCACGCAAGAACCAACGCACTGCAATAGTTATCATAACCATCACAGCCGCTATCCAGATCACTATTGCAGTCGTTTCGTTCATCTTTTTACCTTTTTTGTGATATAATTTTCATCTACTTATTTATAAGAACTTTTCGGCGAGTTGTTCCAGCAACTCTTCGAATCTCTCAAAACCGCTTTTAATCCGTTGTGCCATCTTCGTCCTCCTCTTTGAGTTTAAGACATTCGGCATACTTTACTATTGATATTTTGCTTGCAATATCTAGTAACAATTCCGATAGTCCTGCTTTGTCTTCAACTTCAGCTAAATATCTAAGCTTCGCTGCCTGTTTGTCCAGTTCGTCATGAACTTCTAAAACTGATTCAACCATCTGTTTTTCCTTTAAGTGTTCTATATTCACGGTGGAGACTTTTGCTATAATGTTGTTGCGAACACATAAATCAACAAAAGGCTCCATAATAAATATATGGGGAAAAATAATGAATAAACAAAAAGACAGAGAAAAAAGAGATTATTTACATTGGATTGATGGTTATGAGCATAACCTTTCTTTGGTACTAGATTCTCTCAAGTATGAGTTATCTGATGTCAATAAAGATCGGGCACTGCAATACAATACTTCAAAAACATTACTATGGATAAATGTTGTTTTTGCAGGTATTTCAATAAAAGTCATAGAATATAATCCAAATGTATGGCTTTTTTATATATTTATTGCTGTTTCATCATTAAGTATTTTCTTTACTCTATTTGGTATGATTGAAGGAAAATACAGCTCTTACGCTTCTCCTGGAAGACCATCTGATTATGCAAGAATTCAAAATGATGAATGGATAAAGTCAAATGGGTTGCTTGCAAATATTCACGCTTTTAGAAGATCTATTAAATATAATGGTATTA
>JALUWT010000096.1 GCA_027019325.1 Sulfurimonas sp. | reverse complement strand
GTAATGATACATAAACTCAAGAAGTTCTCTAAGAGAGTAGGGCATGGACTCAAGCAGGAGTATAAAGAGACAAAAGATATTCCCAAACATATAAAGAATAAAGAGTATAAAAAAGCTACAGAGCAGATTGGAGATATCGGGAAGATGACCTTTCTTTCTACTTTATGGATTTTACCCGGGCGGAGGAGTGCTTAGTGGTGTATTAGTAAAGTATTTTAAAAGGATATGACTGAGTGTTTTTAGGGAAAATAAGGAGTAAGGCCTGCGATCAATAATAGTTTCTCTTTTATATTGATCATATCATTTTATTTACAGCTATAGTTTTTAAGCTATAATATCTTTATAAAATAACAATATGGGGCTTCGTTAATGGCTAGAATTAGCAAAGAAGAGAGAAAGACTACTATTATTTCAACTGCTCTAAAATTATTTTCTGAAAAAGGTTTTTATATTACAACTATACCAGATATCGCTAAACAAGTTGGTATGAGTGTTGGAAACTTTTATAACTATTTTACCTCGAAAGATGTATTGGCAAAAGAGCTAATTTTATATATTTCAGAGTATTTGGGTAAAAGTATTCGTGAAATTTATGAAATAGTATCTATGTACTTTAATATGGCAAATGAGAGACCTGAAATGATAGAGTACTTTTTGCGAGTGTACCTTTCAAATCGTGAAGTATTTGGAGATGGTTGTGAAGGTATGCTTTGTGTCTCACCTTTTGTGACAGAAATGATGATGTTTTTTAATGATGGTGTAGAGTCTGGTGAGCTGCATAATCAAGACTTTTTTTCTGCTTTTGGGCTCTTTATGGGGTATCTTGGTGGTATGGTTTTTCTCTTTGGAGAGAAGATTCTCCCAGAACCATTAGAGTGGTATAAAGAATCAATTTCGCAAAATATTTACAATGCACTCAAGACAAGATAAAAAGCCATCTATTGTTTGGTTCCAAGGTGTTACATGCAATGGCAATACACATTCGTTTTTAAATTTAGAAAATTTAGAAAACTTTTTAGATAAGTTTGAAATTTTATCGCATCCATCGCTTCCATCAACTCAAAAATTCAAAACCATTTCAGAATTAGGTGTCGAGTGTGATATTTTCATATTTGAAGGGGCTTATGACCCTCTTATGAAACGTAACGATATTCTGATCTCTGAAATCGTAGAGCATTATGCTGCATCTGCACAATATATTATAGCTTTGGGCTCTTGTGCAAGTTTTGGAGGTGTATTTAAAGCAAGCGCCCCAGATAGAAACAGTGGCTTGCTTTTTAATGAACAAGATAAATCTGGACCACTTCTACAGTATGGATCAAAGCTTATTAATATCTCTGGTTGTCCCATACATCCCGAATGGCTTGCATATACCTTAAATATGATTGAAAAAGGAAGAGATGTCGAGGTAGATGCACTGCATCGCCCAATAGAGCTCTATAGTAATTTAGCACATCATGGATGCACTAGGAATGAGTATTTTGAATGGAAAGTGGATGCAGATGAATTTGGAGAGAAAGAGGGTTGTCTCTATTATAAACAAGGCTGTCGCGCTCCTATGACACATGCTTCATGCAATAAAATACTTTGGAATGATGTGAGTTCAAAGACAAGAGTTGGGACTCCATGTTTTGGTTGCACAGAACCGGATTTTCCAAGGCAAAACCTTTTTAGTACAAAGACTAATATGTCTATTCCTGTAGATGTTCCATTAGG
>JALUWT010000095.1 GCA_027019325.1 Sulfurimonas sp. | reverse complement strand
GATGATATGAGACTGCATGCTTTGATGCAACAATTGACGGAAGATGCATGCAAACTTACTTTAAGTACCGTACGCAACTTTGAAAAGCTCACACCGATTAAGCAAGATGAATCTCAGGCAACACTCTGTAAAAAGATTAAAAAATCTGACGGAGAGATTGATTTTGACGATGCGCAGAGTATTTATAATAAATATAGAGCATTTGAAGGTTGGCCGGGGATATTTGCCAGTAATGGCACAAAGTTTGATGAAATAGCTTTGGTTGAAACTCAAAAAAACCATAAAGCTTCTGAATTGCTTGCTTTTGAAGATGAAAGTATTGTTGTGGGATGTGACAGAGGGGCATTGAAGATTGGTACATTACAGCCAGCCTCTAAAAAGGCTATGTCTGCGAAGGCATATTGTGTAGGGAGAGGGATTAAAATTGGACATACACTATTTTGATACTTTGCCTTCTACGCAGACATATCTTGTTGAAGCCCTTCAACAAAAGAGACTAAACCCACCTGTTGCAGTGCTTGCTTTAGAACAAAACGCAGGGGTAGGAAGTCGTGATAATGCATGGTCAGGTGGAGAGGGGAATTTTTTTGCTTCATTTGCTGTAAAATTAGAAGATTTACCCGAAGATTTACTGCTCTCATCAGCGTCTATCTATTTTTCATTTATTATGAAACAGACACTCTTGGATTTAGGTGAAAATATCTGGTTAAAATGGCCCAATGACTTCTATAAAAATGATGAAAAAGTAGGCGGAACCATTACGAAAAAAGTAAATGATACTTTGGTGTGTGGAATTGGAATAAATTTGAAAAAATCTCAAAATGGCTACAGTGCCTTACAGAGCGATATCTCACCAGAAATATTGTTAGAAAAGTACTTTGAAGCACTGGGAAAATTTCCAAACTGGAAGCAAATTTTTAGTGAATATGAGATAGAATTTGAGTTAAGTAGAAAGTTTTCAGTTCATATTGAAAGCTATCAAGAGAGCCTAGGGGACGCATGCTTGTGTGATGATGGCTCACTAATTATTAGAGAAAAAAAGGTGTATAGTTTAAGATGAGTGAAATAATCAGTATAGCCAACCAAAAGGGTGGCGTAGGAAAAACAACCACAGCAGTTAATTTAGCAGCATCTTTGGCTGAAAAAGGTAAGAAAGTACTTCTTTTAGACATTGATCCCCAGTCTAATGCCACCACAAGTTTAGGGTTTTCAAGAGGGGATTATGAATTCAATATTTATCATGTACTCATTGGTTCTAAAAAACTCTCAGAAGTGTTGCTTGAAACCAACATTAAAAACCTTCATTTGGCACCTTCAAACATAGGTTTAGTGGGTATAGAAAAAGAGTTTTATAACCCTAAAAAGAAAAATAGAGAATTGGTACTCAAAGAGAAACTTAAAGAAGTATCTAAAAAGTTTGATTTTATTATCATTGATTCTCCTCCTGCTTTGGGTCCTATTACTATCAATGCATTGAGTGCATCTGATTCAGTGATCATTCCTATTCAGTGTGAATTTTTTGCTTTAGAAGGTTTGGCTCAGTTATTGAATACAGTTTCTTTACTGAAGAAAACGATTAATCCTAAATTGAAAATAAAAGGTTTTTTACCTACGATGTATTCAGGTCAGAACAACTTGTCTAAACAGGTACTTGAAGATCTTTCTCATCACTTTAAAGATAAGCTTTTTCATATGAAAAAAGGTAAAGGATGCATCGTTGTGCCACGTAATGTAAAAATAGCTGAGAGCCCAAGTTTTGGTAAACC
>JALUWT010000094.1 GCA_027019325.1 Sulfurimonas sp. | reverse complement strand
TAAAAATGATGAGTTAAATGGCTATCTTTCTAAGTTATTTAATATTAGTAAAATTGATATGACTGATGAAGATATATTGTTGTTTGATATAGAAAAAAAATCCTACAGATTATCAGAGTATGGAGATGGTGTAAAAAACTTTATCAATATTATACTTACCATTTTATATGATAAAGAGAGAGTGGTTTTTTTAGATGAAATAGAAAATGGAATGCACTATACGAAGTTTGATGCAATGTGGAAAATTATTTTTCAATTGTCTAAAGAAAATAGTGTGCAAATCTTTGCAACAACGCACTCTAAAGAGTTTATAGAATCTTATGCGAGAGTTTCTAAAGAGTTGCATGATGAATCTATAAGTTATATAAAAATGACACAGCTGGATGATGGAAATATTATGGCTGGTGTGAGAAACTATGAGATGCTGCAAAGTAGTGTAGAGAATGCTCATGAGGTAAGAGGATGGTAAAGCTTGCAATTTGTCATGAAGGACATACAAATAAACCTTTAGATAGTGAAATAATTAAACTATTGCTTAAAGATTTGAAATTAGATGTAAATCGAGTTGAATTTTATGGTTTTGGCAGCAAAAGTAATTTTTATAAAAAAGATTATAAAGTGTATAAAAATTTACAGATGGCAATTCAAGAGCAAGAGATAAAAAAAATTCTTTTTGTTTTAGATGCTGATAATGAAGAAAATGATAATATTTTTGGTGGTCATGTAAAGACAGGTAGAGGTTTGAGAAGTGTTTTATCTGATTTAAAATTGAGTAGTTTGTCAGATTTTTATATAAGCCGTAATCCAATAACACATACAGGTAATATTGAATCTTTGCTTTTATCAACAATCCCAGAAGAACAAAAAGAGTGCATAGATGATTTTTTACAATGCAGTGAATTTAAGGCAAAAGGAAATGATAAAGCACTTTTAAGACAGATTTATAAGCTTGCTTATCCTGATACTCCTTATAATTTTAAGCATAAATATTTTAATGAATTCAAAGAGAAGTTGCAAAATTTATTTGTAACAAAATAATTTAACAGGAAAAGAAAAAAAATGACTTTATACCCAGCGATAGATTTGAAAGATGGAAAAGCGGTGCGATTAACAAAAGGGCTTATGGAGAGCGCGAAAATTTACTCAGATGAGCCTTGGCAGTTGGTTAAAACATTTGAAGCGATGGGTGCGGAGTGGGTGCATCTGGTAGATCTCAACGGAGCATTCGCAGGTGAGCCGAAAAATTTAGAGCAGATTGTGAAAATCAGAGCAAATTGTAATGTAAAACTGGAGCTCGGCGGAGGTATTCGTGATGAAGCAACGATTCAAAAGATGCTTGCAATCGGCATAGACAGAATCATTTTAGGCTCCATTGCGGTGAAAGATCCTCAAT
Source organism: Sulfurimonas sp. (assembly GCA_027019325.1). GTDB lineage: Bacteria > Campylobacterota > Campylobacteria > Campylobacterales > Sulfurimonadaceae > Sulfurimonas. The sequence goes on along the minus strand of JALUWT010000094.1, from coordinate 8,962 downwards.
TTGTCAAGGATATGGCAGCAAAATATCCAATTGCTGTAGGCATTGATGCAATTGACGGCTATGTGGCAGTTGAAGGTTGGGGTGAAGTGAGTACAATGAAAGCAACTGATTTAGCACGCGAGTTCGCTGATGCAGGTGTTGCAGCTATAATCTGTACAGATGTAGGACGTGACGGCACGCTCTCAGGGGTCAATATTGATTTTACGCTTGACATTGCTCGTGCAAGTAAAGTTGCAACAATTGCAAGTGGCGGAGTTAAAGATGAAGAAGATATCAAAGCACTCATCGCAACAAATGAAATTGAAGGTGTGATTATTGGAAAAGCTTACTATGAAGGTACTTTAGACCTTCCAAAAATGTTCAAACTTTTAAATTAATAACAAAACAAACAAAAATTAGATATTATTAGACAAATTAATTTGCAAATTATAAAAAAGGATTTCAATTGAAATTACTTGTTGTTGATGACAGTTCTACGATGCGTCGTATTATAAAAAACACTTTGGCCCGACTTGGATACAAAGATATACTAGAGGGTGCTGATGGCGTTGAAGGCTGGGCACAGATGGATACAAATCCAGATATTGACATGCTAATTACTGACTGGAATATGCCGGAGATGAATGGGCTGGAACTTGTAAAAAAAGTTCGTGGTGATGACCGTTTTAAAGATACACCGATTATTATGGTGACAACGGAAGGTGGAAAAGCCGAAGTTATTACAGCACTTAAAGCGGGTGTAAACAACTATATTGTTAAACCATTCACTCCACAAGTACTTAAAGAGAAACTTGGTGCTGTTATGGGTGTTTCGGAGTAATGCAAAAGCATTATTTTTCACTCCGTGTTACAGTCTCTTCTCACCACTCCCTATTTTCAGATTTTTTAGCAGATACACTTCCCATCGGTTTTGAAGAGACGGATGATGGTTTTATCATTCGAAGTGAAGATGAACTTGACACAATTGTCTGGGGCTTAGAGCAGTTTCGTGAAGCCTTGCAAAAAGCACTGGGTATAAGCATAGAAATGGAATCTGTTCAGGAAAAACTTCAAAATAGTGACTGGGTGGAGTCATACAAAAAAAGCATAGAACCTCTGCGTATTGGAAAGTTTTATATTCGTCCTACATGGAGTGAAGCAGACGCAGAGTTGATAAATATCGTCATAGATCCTGCGCTCGCATTTGGAACAGGACACCATCCGACAACGGCTTCTTCTCTGCTGGCAATTTCTCAATATGTAAAAGCAGATGATGCTGTTTTAGATGTGGGTTGTGGAAGCGGAATACTCGGCATTGGAGCTATGAAGCTTGGTGCTGTTGTTGATGCTTGCGATACCGATCCTGTATCTGTTGCAAATGCACAAGAGAACGCTACTTTAAACGCTATGGAGTTTCACTCTTTATGGGAAGGCTCCTGTGCGTTAACAAATAAAAAATATAATATCGTCGTAGCAAATATTGTAGCGGATGTTTTGACCTTTATTGCCAATGAGCTCAAAGATGCACTGCAAGAGGATGGTGTTTTAATTCTCTCGGGCATACTCGACAAATATGAAGAGAAAGTGTTGGCACACTACAAAGATTGTGAGATAGTAGAAAAAATAGCTCAGGATGAATGGGTTACTTTTGTACTAAAAAAAAATAAAAGAGAGATAGATGGCAAATCAAGAAAATAACAACAACAAAAATAATAATAACTTTTTTAACCAAAATCCGCTGATAACATTTGCAATATTTTCAGTTGCGGTAATTTTACTTTTTAAAGTAATGGTTGGTGATGGAGCAGGAGGATCAGAGTCTGCTATGAGTACAACAGCAAGAGTAAAACCTGTTGATTACTCTGTATTTAAAAAGCTTGTAAAAGATAAAGAAGTTAAAAAAGTTGAGATTGGACAGAGTTTTATACGTGCAATGTCTACAGATGGAACAAAGATTTACACAACACGCATCATAAAAGGTGACAATGAACTTGTAAATCTTTTAGACAAAGAGAAGATTGAGTACACAGGTTTTTCAGAAACAAACTGGTTTACTGAGATGTTTGGATGGCTCTTTCCATTTTTACTCATCATCGGAATTTGGATGTTCTTTGCAGGACGTATGCAAAAAAGTATGGGCGGTGGTCTGCTTGGTATGGGTAACTCTAAAAAGCTTATTAGTTCTGAAAAGCCAGATACAAAGTTTGATGATGTTGCCGGTGTTGAAGAGGCAAAAGAGGAAGTTCAAGAGATTGTAGATTTCTTGAAATACCCTGGTCGTTATGTTGAGATTGGTGCGAAGATTCCTAAGGGTGTGCTGCTTGTCGGTAGCCCGGGTACAGGTAAAACACTACTTGCAAAAGCAGTAGCAGGTGAAGCAGAAGTGCCATTTTTCTCAGTAAGCGGTTCGAGTTTTATTGAGATGTTTGTCGGTGTCGGTGCGGCACGTGTGCGTGATCTGTTTGAGCAGGCAAAAAAAGATGCCCCTTCTATTATCTTTATAGATGAGATTGATGCTATCGGTAAAAGTCGTGCGGCTGGCGGTGTTATGGGCGGAAATGATGAACGTGAACAGACACTCAACCAACTGCTTGCAGAGATGGATGGTTTTGGAACAAATACACCGGTTATTATTTTAGCAGCAACAAACAGACCGGAGATTTTAGATCAGGCGCTGCTTCGTCCGGGACGTTTTGACAGACAGGTTCTTGTTGACAAACCTGACTATCAAGGGCGTATTAAGATTTTAAAAGTGCATGTTAAAGATGTAAAAATTGATGATGATGTTGATTTAAAAGAGATAGCTCGTCTGACAGCAGGTCTCGCAGGTGCAGACTTGGCAAATATTATCAATGAGGGAGCTCTTTTAGCCGGTAGAAAAAGTCAAAAAACGGTCAAACAGCAAGATATGTTTGAAGCAGTTGAGCGTGCACTTGCAGGTTTGGCAAAAAAATCTCGTCGTATTAATCCTAAAGAGAAAAAAATTGTTGCGTATCATGAGAGTGGGCATGCGCTCATCGCTGAAACAACAGAGGGCGCTAAAAAGGTTTCAAAAGTTTCTATTGTCCCGCGTGGTCTTGCGGCACTTGGTTATACATTGAATAAGCCTGAAGAAGATAAGTTTATGATGCAGCGTCATGAACTTTGGGCTGAGGTCGATACACTTCTTGGCGGGCGTGCGGCTGAACAAGTCTTTATAGGTGAAATTTCAACAGGTGCAGGCAATGACTTAGAGCGTGCGACAGACATCATCAAATCAATGGTGCAGACCTATGGTATGAGTGATATTGCAGGCTTAATGGTACTAGAGAAATCGCGTCAATCTTTCATTGGTGGCGGACAACAGGCAACACGTGAGTATAGTGATAAAATGGCGCAAGAGATGGATGAATTCATTAAAAGTTCGCTAGATGAGCATTACAAAACTGTTGTTGGACGTCTCGAAGAGTATAAAGATGCCATTGAAAAAATGGTAGCACTTTTATATCAGAAAGAAAACATTTCAGGCGAAGAAGTAAGAGGCATAATTAAAGATTTTGAAAAAGAAAATGGATTAGAATCAAGAGTTGTTGAAGAAGTGGAAACAATTGCAGAAGAGCTCAAAGAAGATGCTTCCATGAACAAGACAAACAGTAGTGAGCAAAGTGATGAGAAATAATCTTTTTATCATAGCAAAAAGCGGCTGGTCTTACATTGGGTATGCTCTTCTCGCTTTTGTGATTTTTTCTATCTTGGATTTGGATCTTTTAGCCTTTGCTTCATTTCTTCTTTCAGTTTTTTTTATCTATGTATTTAGAAATCCTGAAAAAGAGATGCCTTTTTTTCAGCCAAACAGTGTAGTAGCACCTGCGGATGGTGTAGTAACAACAATACAAGAGCTTGAAGATTCTGAGTATGCTTATAAAATAGATATTGAGTCTTCTTATTTTAATATTGGCGTACTGCGTTTTCCAATGGATGCAAAAGTTGAAACTGTTACTGTTGTAAAGGGGAGTAGAGCGGTGAAAAACTCAAAACTTTTTCCTCTTTTAAATGAATACGCAGAGCTTGTATTTGTGAATAATGCTGACAATAAAGTAAAAGTGCTTCATAGACTTAAAAAGAGTTTTGCTCCCATAGATATTGACCTGGTACAAAATCAGGAGTTGATGCAGAGAGCGCGTTATGGAACTATGATTAACGGTGTGACATCAATTTATTTGAAATCTAATTTTCGTGTGAATGTAAGTGTTGGTCAACAGACCAGTGCTTCAGAAACACTTATAGGTTACTTTTCCTAATTATTTTTGCGGATGCTGCTTTTCAAAGAGCAGTTTATCTGTATCTATCAAAAACTCAAAGTATTGTGATTGAAAACCATCTTCTTGTATACGTGAGAGTTGAATAACAGCTCCATCATTGTTATTAATCTCCATATAAAGAAGCGCAAGTGCATATCTGCTCTCATAAAAACTTCCATTTTTCATCTTCGCAAGTTCCAGCAGGGCAATGGCATTTTCGTGGTGTCCTGCCGCTGTAGAAGCAACAGCTCCAAGATAGAGTGTATGAGCATCTCTAACCTTGAGCTCATCAATGAGATGGTTGTAGAGTATGTAAGACTCTTCAAACTGCTTATTATAAAAAGAGACTAGGGCAAGTGCACTTTCAAGGTCTCTGGTGTCTTTATTTGTCGTCTCTAAAACCTGCTGTAACCTTTTCCTTAGAAAGTATAAACGCCCGCTAATAAGATTCTCTTGAATATAGAGATACCTTGTAATGTAAGGGCCGTAATACAAATCATCGTAGGTAAAGGTATGCTCTTTGAGGTACTTGAGGACCTCTTTGGCATATTGGGAAGTTTTGAATTTAGAAAAATAGGTATCCATATAGATAATATTTGGCAAAATATCATGAGGCTGCATAAGAAGAAGTTTTGTTGCAGACTCTTTTGCTTTATCCATTTTAGAAAGTTTTGTGGAGATAAGAATATCTAAAGCTAGATAGAGCGGGCGTTGTTTATAGTCTTTGTCAAGCCATTCAACGGCTGAAATGTAGTCGCCTTCTGTGATAAAAAGCAGTGTTTTATAGAGATCTACCTCTTCGCTGTTTGCTTCTAAAGCGAGTGAGTCTTTGAGGATTGACTTGAACTTGTAATTTTTTTTGTTTATAAGCTGTGCAGTCATAATGGCATAGATACCAGAGAGGTAGTTTTTAGCATTAAGATAGTATGAACGTAAAAAGTGTTCATGTGCTTTTTTCATGTTCCCCATCTGTGCATAGGTCAGTGCTAAATCATACTGTAAGATAGAGTGTTTTGGCTGTATCTTTACCAACTTTTGCAGATCTTCATTTGCCTCTCTGATTTGAAAAGAGAGAGCCTTTTTGATAGCTTTAACTATGCCTACATTGACAGAAGAAGAAGAGGAGCTTTTTTTGAGGTACTCTTTGGCACTTTTAACATTATCAATGTAAATATTTGCATTTCCTTTACGGATATAACTGATAGTTTGATTTGCATTAAACACCTTGTAAGGGGAGAAGTAGAAAATCTTTTGATAGATAATGCTTTTTGAATTTTGAATGGTATTTCTGTACTCTTGCTGCGCCTTTTGTGGGTCAAAAAGAGACGCTTTGAGTTTGACTTTGATAGGGTAGTATTTATAGACTTCTTGGGGGTACTTTTCTGTAATTGTTTTTATCTCTTTTGCTGCTTTAGAGATATGCCCTGCTTTTAAATCAATAAGTCCTAAAGCCAGTGGCGCTCTTAATGGCTGATTCTCTTTTAATATGGCAGCTTTCAAGTGTGTCGAAGCTAAAGCAAAATCGCCGATTCTGGCATAGAGCAGTCCAAGTGAAAAATCTTCAGGTTCATCATTGTTTTTTTCCATCGCATCTATCGCATCATAATTATTTTCATAAAGTGCATTTATCTTGGCACTGAGGTGGTTTTGTACGCTAGGATACTCATGTGATGTAGCGTTTTTCAGTGAGTTGAGTGCTGCTAGATAGTTTTCATTGTAGTAACTGATGAGTGTGTAGTAGTATGAGTACAGTGGTGATTCTATCTCATAAGGCAGGTAGGCATAGGCTAAGTCTATATAGTATTTGAAGTTTTCTTTGTCTTTTAAATGCAGACAGCATACAGCGGCATTGATAGCGCTCACGCAGCGTTTTTCATTGTTAGTAATTGCTTTTTGAAAGGTATGCAGTGCTTTTGCATACTGAGCATCTTTGAGCTGTGCTACACCGAGATTGTAGTCAGAGATGGCTTCACTGTAAGAGGCGATTTGCTCATAGAGCGTGAGTGCTTTTTCTTTGGAACCGTTTGCATAAAGATAATTTGCTTTGGCTATCATATTTTCAAGTTTACTTGGTTCGATTTGCGGTTTTTGCTTGCTTGCCTGAATCTTTTCATCTATGAAATTTATGTTGACCTGTGTATGTTCTTTAGATGATTTAAGAGCGAGTAAAATAATAGTAATGGCGATGATTAAAACGACAATAAGTGCAATACCGCCAAAAAGAATTATCTTTTTTCTTTTTGCCTCTTCGTCTTGCAGATAATCGGCACTGCTATGTTGTGTGCCGTCGTCGTATGAGGCAGCATCACTGTCTTCAATAATAATTATCTCTTCTGGTGCATCAGCCATTAAGTACCTTGATTGTTTTCTATGTACTTTTAAGCAAAAAAAGTACCACTAATTATATCAGGTCATTCTAATAAAAGAGGCACTTTTTCGTTAGGTCATTGTAATAAAATTACTTTTAATTATAATGACTAGTTTTTATCATAGGCTTTAGTTTATAAAAAAAGTGCTAAAGTAAAACACTGCCTTAGTTGAAGTATCTAGTTTGATAGATGAATTGAGGTCGTTATGAAAGAGTTAGTAGCAATCTATAAGAAACAGTATGCCTACATAGAAAATTCTCTGAGTGTGATGGTTGAGAATCTTGACCTATTAGAGTATGATGCTCTCGTTGCAAAGTCAATCTTTACCCTTTTTCCTGCGCTCAAAGCCACTTATAAAATCAATAAAAACTTGAAACAATCCACACCACTCTATACAAAAGATGCATTCGATGAAACATATTTGGGTTCAGATAAATCACATCTGCTTGAACGGATACAATTTCGTGATGACAATATCTACATCTCCAATGTTTATGTAAATTCCCGAAGTGGCACGCCTTACATTACCGTGGTTATGAAGTTTGATGAAGAGTATTTTGTATTTGATTTTGAACTCTATTCTCTTTTACAAGAACTCTCTTTAATTGAAGGAAATGAATATTTTTCAAAATTTACTAAGTTCTTTTATCTAGTTTTTGGCATTTTACTCTCTCTTTGTTCCTTTGCACTTGTTGTATACGCCTTTTGGAGTGGATGGAGTATAGCAGTTTACAAAGAACAGGATGTCTTGGCAGGTATATTTCATGCCATCATTGCTTTAACATTGGCACTGGCCATATTTGACCTCTCTAAAACGATTTTAGAACATGAGGTCTTTTACAAAAGTGTCAGTCGAAGTAACAATCTTGAAAACAGACTTTTAGCACGTTTTTTTATTTCAATCATAATTGCCCTCTCTATAGAGTCTCTTATGGTAGTCTTTAAAATAGTACTCAATGATTATTCAAAAATGATTTATGCTTTTTATCTCATAGCAGGGGTAGGTGTGATGATGCTCTCTTTGAGTGTTTTTATATTTGTGATGCGCTATAACTCTAAAAGAGAATAACTAATATATCTCTTTGACACGTCCTACTTCGCCGCTCATAAGACGGACTTTAATGCCGTGTGGGTGTGAAGGAGATTTTGTGAGGATGTCACGGATGATGCCGTCTGTAAGGTATCCTGTGTCCTGGTCTTTTTTTAAGACAATAGCGACACTCATCCCATGTTTCAGGTCGGCTCTTTTTGTTCCAGTCATCTTTCTACATCCCCAAATAAGGTTTTAGAACTTCTGGAATATCTATGCTTCCATCTTCATTTTGAAAGTTTTCCATGATAGCGACCATTGTTCTTCCAACTGCTAAAGAAGAGCCGTTGAGCGTATTCACAAACTCATTTTTCTTGCCATTTTTATAACGGATTTTTGCTCGTCTTGCCTGAAAATCTCTTGTATTTGAAATGGAGCTTATCTCACGGTAGGTATTTTGTCCCGGTAGCCACACTTCAATGTCTATTGTATGCGCCGCTCCAAAACCCAGGTCTCCTGTGCAGAGATTGACAAGGCGATGCGGAAGCTCAAGTGCTGTTAAAATCTCTGAGGCAGTTGCTACCATATCATCAAAAATGGCTTCGCTCTCTTCAGGCTTTGTGAGACAAACAAGCTCTACTTTGTGGAACTGGTGCTGACGGATGATACCTCGTGTATCACGCCCCGCAGCGCCTGCTTCTTTTCTATAACAAGATGTGTAACCTGTCATCTTAAAAGGGAGCTTATCCGCAGGAACTATTTCATCTTGAAAAAGATTTGTCAAGGGTACTTCTGCTGTTGGGATGAGATAAAGGTCTTGATTATCTATTTTATAAAGGTCATCTTCAAATTTTGGCAGTTGCCCTGTTCCTTCAAGTGCCGCACGGTTTACAATGTGTGGTACACTCACTTCAACGTAACCTTTTTTTGCATTGTAGTTGAGCATAAAGTTAATGAGGGCACGTTCGAGTTTTGCACCCATATCATAGGCAACACTAAAGCGGCTTCCTGCAAGTTTTACACCGCGTTCGAAGTCTATCCAGCCATTTTGTTCTGCAAGTTCCCAGTGCTCTTTTGGAGTAAAATTAAATTTACGTGGAGTGAGTACGCGCCCCAGTTCAACATTACTCTCTTCATCTTCTCCGTCTGGAACATCATCATCAGGAATGTTGGGAATAGCCATAGCCAAGCTTTCAAGCTCTTCTTGGCGGAGTCTTTGAATCTCCAGAGCATCCGCGATACGAATTTTATTTTCATCCACTTTTGCTTTAAGCTCAGAGATGTCTTTACCCTCGCGCTTGTAG
>JALUWT010000093.1 GCA_027019325.1 Sulfurimonas sp. | reverse complement strand
GATACAGACACGGCAACGGATGCTAATTTTATGGGCATAGAGTCTGTCATTGCGCATGAGTATTTTCATAACTGGACGGGAAACCGCATCACTTGCCGTGACTGGTTTCAACTGACTCTCAAAGAGGGTCTAACTGTATTTCGAGATCAATCTTTCTCCGCAGATATGAACTCGCGTGAGGTACAGCGCATTGAAGATGTAAAAGGCTTGCGTGAGCGACAGTTTGTCGAAGATGCTTCTCCTACGCGCCATCCGATTCAGCCAAAATCATACATTTCGATGAATAACTTTTATACTTCTACAGTCTATGAAAAAGGTGCTGAGGTCATTCGCATGATGCACACACTCTTAGGGGAAGAAAAGCAGAGAGCGGCGATGGATTTGTACTTTAAAAGTTTTGACGGCGAAGCGGTCACGACAGGTGATTTTGTCTGGGCGATGAGCAAGGCGAGTGGTATTGATTTGGAGCAGTTCAAGCTTTGGTATCATCAAAGTGGGACACCGAGACTCATTGTTGAAGAAGATTTTAAAGATGGCATCTACACTCTGACGCTCACGCAAAAGATTCCCGATGCAGTGGATGACTCAAAACAACAGCCGATGTACTATCCGCTTAAAATGGCACTCATAAATGCAGATGGTTCTCAAGCGCTTGAAGAGATGCTCATCATTTCTCAAGCCAAAGAGTCCTTTACTTTTGAAACTTTTGATGCAAAACCGATTCTCTCAATTAACAGAGATTTTTCTGCACCTATTATAGTAGAACAGCAGGAAAATCAGTACGCTTTTTTAATGAAATATGACACAAATAGTTTTACGCAGTATGAAGCGGCACAAAATTTTGCTATTGAAACACTTGAAGCGATGATGGAAGGCAAAGGAATAAATGAAGCCTATGTTGAAGCGTATGGATACCTGCTTGATTTGGGTATTGACCTCTCTTATAAAGCACTGCTTTTAGAGTTGCCAAGCATCTCTACCTTAATGCAGAGACAAGAACTCATTGACTGTCAGGCACTTTATGGGGCACAGGAAGATCTGCTAAGACATCTCGCTACTGTATATAAAGAGACATTGCTTGATATTTATGATAAATATCACTTTCCTGATGCAGTAGAGATCGACGGTAAGCACATCGCGCAGCGTGCTATTAAAAACAGAGTGCTGAAACTACTTTCTGCTTTAGAGAGCAGAGAGATTGCACTTCTTGCAAAAGCACAGTATGACAACTCGCTTACAATGACAGACAGAGTAGTGGCGCTGGATGTACTTGAACATACAGATGAATCTTTGGCTGAGGCAGCATTTAAAGATTTTTATCAAAAATACAAAGCAAATACTCTTGTTATGAATAAATACTTCACGCTGCTCTCTTCTTCTATGCGTGATGATGTTTTACACCGTGTCAAAGCTCTGCAAAATGATGCTGTGTATGATGAGAAAGTTCCAAATCTTGTGCGCTCGTTAGTTGGAACATTCGCTAGAAATCATAAACACTTTCATTCTAAAGATGGAGAAGGGTATAAATTTGTTGCCGATAAAATCATAGAAATAGATAAAATAAATCCGCAAATGGCTTCAAATCTCTGTTCTACGTTTAAAATTTATGATAAAATGAACAAAGAAAACCAGAAACTCATGAAACGAGAACTCATACGTGTAATTTCTACACAGGGACTCTCAAAGAATTCTTTTGAAATAATTGATAAAATTGTAAAATAGGGTTAGTTTTTTTATTTTATATGCTCTCTAATCTTCCTAATATAGGGCTCTTTTGAGCCTTATTTTTGATTCTTATTATAATTATAAATTCTATTTATCAAAATTTGTGATAAAAATTTGATAAATATTTGATAAGATTGTCTAGAACTTGAAAAATAGGATGAATATATGGCAAGATTAGTAGTATTAGGTGGTGGTGTTTCTGGTCATACAGCGGCAACTTTCGCTGCAAAATGGTTAGGATCACAACATGAAGTAGTAGTTGTCACTCCAAATGCAAAGTGGAATTGGATTCCATCAAACATCTGGGTTGGCGTTGGACAAATGACAAAAGAAGAAGTTACTTTTGATTTAGCTCCTGTATATGCAAAAGCTGGTATCACATACCACCAGGCTAAAGCAGTTTCAATCAATCCAGAAGGCGGTGAATCTACTGATAAGCCTTTTGTTACAATTGAATACACAAGTGCAGATAAAGCAGGTCAGTCCGAGACAATTGAGTATGATTACATAGTCAATGCAACAGGACCAAAACTCAACTTTGGAGCTACTCCAGGTTTAGGTGAAGGTTCTAATCTTGGTGAGCATACAGTTTCAGTTTGTACTGCAGACCACGCAGTACATGCATCAGAAAAATTTGCAGAAGCGATTGAAAAGATGAAAGGCGGAACTCGTCAAAAATTCTTAATCGGTACAGGTCATGGTATGTGTACATGTCAAGGTGCTGCATTTGAGTATATCTTCAACATTGAAAATGAAATCAGAAAAGCTGGTGTTCGTGATATGGCTGATATGAAATGGATTTCAAACGAGTCTTTCTTGGGTGATTTTGGTATGGGTGGACTTCATATGAAAGTTGGTGGATACGTAGTATCTTCAAAACTTTTTGCTGAGTCTCTATATGCTGAACGTAATATTGAGTGGTTAATAGGTGCGCATGTAAATAAAGTAGAATCGGGTAAAATTCATTATGAATTACTTGATGGAAGTATGGGTGAAGAGGAGTTTGATTTTTCAATGCTTATACCACCGTTTGCTGGTGTTGGTTTAAAAGCTTACGATAAAGCTGGTGAAGATATTACAGCTACTGTATTTGCTCCAAATGGATTTATGAAAGTTGATGCAAACTATGCTGCTGGTTCGTATGAAAATTGGAAAGCATCTGACTGGCCACGAACATATCAAAACCCTACATATAAAAATATGTTTGCTGCAGGTATTGCTTTTGCGCCACCACATCTTATCTCTAAACCTATGAGTTCACCAAATGGGACTCCGATTAACCCGACACCACCTAGAACTGGTATGCCTTCAGGTATTATTGGTAAAGCGGTTGCACATTCAGTTTGTGACTTAATGACAAAAGGGGAAAGTGCACATTTACACGAAGCTTCTATGGCTGAAATGGGTGCTGCATGTGTTGCTTCTGCCGGTAAAGGTGTATTTACTGGAACTGCAGCTGCAATGACAGTTTACCCTGTTGTTCCTGACTTTGAAAAATACCCGGGAACAGGTCGTGATACAGAGTATACATTTGGTGAAATTGGTCTTGCGGGACACTGGATTAAACATATTTTACATTTCTTGTTTATCTATAAAGCAAAACTAAATCCAGGCTGGACACTGATCCCAGAATAAAAAAAAGGAGAAATTATGAGTAAACAAAAAATAGTAGAAGAAGAAGCAAACTTTCAAAAGAGTGATGCATTTAGCTTAACAATGATACCGGGTAAATTTGCTCGTTCAATGAGAACATGTGTTATTTGGCAGTTTATCAGATTTGTAATCATTAATGTAAAAATGATAGTTGTGGTTGGAAAAAGCCACTAAATTTTAGAACTTTGGGTGCGCACCCAAAGTTCGATTTCCGCAACACCTTGATAGTAGTTCCCAAAAAGGCTTTTTATGGTAAAAGATATTATTCAATACCCCACACCCCTTAGTGTCGAATATGCAACAGATGTGAGAATATTTAATGAAGAGTTGTTTTCATTGATAGATGATCTTAAAGATACTATCACTCAAAACAATTTAGAGGGACTAAGCGCTTTTCAAATCGGAAACTATTACAATGTAATCGTTGTCAAAAATGATGATGGCGAGCTTGTAGAGATGATAAATCCCCGACTTATTGCACATAGTGGAAATGTTGTCAGTGAAGAGTCAACGGCCTACTACCCTAATCATAGCGCAAACATTCAACGATATGAAAATATCAGTGTAGTTTATCAAGATAGAAATGGCAAAGACAGTTCTTTCAAAGCCAGCGGCGCTTTAGCTATTCTGATTCAAAGAAAGATTGACTATACTTTTGGTGCAACATTTATACATAAAATGTCCAAAAAGGAGCGGGGGAATTTCGAAAACAGACTCGAAAATGGTGCTAATGTCGGAAGTGCAGATTATTGCCCTACAGATTTTAAAAGAGATAAGTTAGTACTCACTATGAATATTATCATGGGTGCGATGGCTCTCGCATTTTTTGTATCGCTTTTTATTGATAATACAAGCGTTTTAAAAGATATATGGACTTCTTTGTTATATGCATCTGTCGGTGTTGCCTTCATAGATGTAGTTTACTTTTTTTATGCACAGTATGAAGGAAAAAAACAGAGTTCATGCAGTAGTTGTCAGATAGGTAACATCATAGGCACAGCGCTGATTGTAGCTCTGAAACTCACTCTGATTATGCTGCTTGCATACTTTTTTGTCTATAGATAAACGAGAATAAGATGCTTTCAAATATTCAGACACTCATCAAACATCAAAAATATTTTATAGATGCAAAAGATACAATACTCAAACAGTGGGTATCGTATGACTCACCAAAAGAAATTTTAAAACTGCATGAGATTGATGAAAAGTATTTTATAGATAAATATGCAAGTGGCGTTTTTGATTATTTTATGGGGGTTATCTCCGCAGAAGTAGAAGTAGGTAACTGTCCAGTTATGCAAGAACTTTTGGCATATCTAAAATTTCGAGAAATCGGTGCAGATGAACTGTTTGAAATATGTACCCATTTTCGCCGTTCAATGATAGACGTTTCCTATGATATTGGAATGAATTCTAAAGAGCTTTTTGATGAAATTTCTTATCTGTTTGATAAAAATTTCCGAGGAATACTCAAATACTATACCGATACGATTTTTCAGAAGCTCATAGATGCACGACAGGAAGCCATCCGTGCCGGACAGGCAAAAGAGTACTTTCTCTCCAATATGTCGCATGAAATTCGTACACCACTCAATGCGATTTTGGGTTTTGTAAATCTTCTCATAGATGAAGATCTCTCTAAAAAACATCGTAATTATCTTGAGATCATTTTAAACAGTGGTGAGAATCTTTTGAGTATCATTAATGATATTTTAGATTTTTCAAAACTACGTAGCGGTGAGTTTTCAATCGAGCCGAAAGTTTTTTCTCTGCATGAAGAGTTAAGTCATACTATGGAGCTTTTCGTTGCGAGTGCCAATGCAAAAGATATTACAATCAGCTCTTTTATTAACCCAAAAATTCCACGTGAGCTTTATGGTGATGCACTCCGCATAAAGCAAATCATCTCAAATTTTATTAGTAATGCTATTAAATTTACACCTGAGGGTGGCATTATTGAAGTAGAAGCTAGCTATAAAAAAGGCATTCTGAAAATTAGTGTTAGTGACAATGGAATCGGCATTGATGTAGGAGATTTGAAAAAAGTTTTTACCGCTTTTGCCCAAGCTCAGTACAGTGAGAACAAGAATATAGAAGGTACTGGCTTGGGACTCTCTATCTCTTACCAGTTAGCAGAGTTGATGAACGGAAAAGTTGAAGTGGCTTCTGTCCTTGGTAAAGGAAGTGCCTTTTGGATGGAAATTCCCATAGAAGTTGCCGAGCAAGGCTACAAGGTAATTGACAATCTTGACTCATTTCAAAAACTCAAGATGGTTTTGTATGCTAAAAATATGCAACTTGACTTTAAACATGAATCATTTTTAAAATATGCAAAAATTTTTGACATGAACATCTCCATTGTCGATAAACTTGATGATGACTTTGATGTTTGTATCTTTGTCTATGAAGAGGTAGATATCGCATTTAAAAAAGAGATACTCAGCTCAAATAAAAAATTTGTAGCACTAATGAGCCGAGAGTATGATAATTATGACAAATATCAGCATATTAACTCTTTGTGTTTTCCTCTGTACTGCTCAAAAATTCATATGGTCTTTAATGAGTTGATGTATCCAAAAGAGTATGCTGCCTATGATAAGCAGATATCAAAACAGTTTAAAGGTCATATTTTAGTGGCTGAAGATAATGAAGCTAATCAGGAGCTCATTAAAATTATTCTTAGTAAATATGGGCTGAGTTATGATGTTGCAAATAATGGACTTGAAGCTTACGAGCTTTACAAAGAAAAATCATATGATTTGATACTTATGGATGAGCAGATGCCTATTATGGATGGCATTGAATCTGTGAAAAAAATCATAGAGTATGAAGAGAGTAATGGAATTGCACATACGCCGATCTCAGCACTTACTGCCAATGTTATTAAGGGTGCAAAAGAGAGAGGACTTCTCATAGGCTTTGATGCATTCTTAGGAAAGCCGGTAGTTTTAAAAGAGCTGGAGCGTATCTTTTTGTCCTACTTAAAAGTTGATGCTTCTGGAACAAAACAGGAGAGCGTTACAACAGGACAAAAGACAAAAAAATCAAAAATAGAAGGGCTCGATGTCAATAAATTGACAAAAGAGCTGATGCTCACGCAAGATGAATTAATTTTACTGTTGACACTCTTTATAAAAAAAATGCATTCTACACTGCCAGAACTTCACAGTGCTATACAAGCAAGAGATTACAATAAAATAGCACTTAAAGCACACAGTATTAAAGGTTCAAGTGGAAACTTTCGAATAGAAGAGTTGTTGAAAAATTCTGCAGAGATGGAGCAGATGGCAAAAAATGAAAACAGTGGGTATGATTATGAGTCTGTTTTTGAAGAGATAGAGAAAAAGATTGCTTCCATAAAAGTTTATTGAGCGTGCTACTCTTCTATGTAGTAACCAATTCCTGAAGCATTTTTTATGATGTCTGTTTCAAGCTTATTTCGCAGACGCCATACAAGTGTTCTTACACTATTTTCTGTTGCCCCATTTTCATCCCACACATAGTTCATTGCCTGCTCAAAACTGACAACAAGGCCGAGTTGTGCGACTAAAAGGCGTAAAAAAGCATTCTCTTTTTTTGTAAGTTTAATCTTTTTACCCTTATAAAAAGTCTCACAAATGCTGATGTCAAGGTGATAATCTCCACCAAAAGGTACAATTGGTTTGTCTGAAACTCTTTTTGAGTAGAGAAGTTTTTCAAGGTTGAGCTTGTCTACTTTGAGTGAGTCGATATCTTCTTTTCTCTCATTTTCCATCTGATACTTAAAAAGAGCCATTTGAATCGTTGCGTGAAGTGAGCCTGGATCAAAAGGTTTTACGATGTACCCGTAAGGCTCTGTTAGTTTGGCTTGAGAGATGATATCATCATCACTGTATGAGGTGAGATAGATAAAAGGTATACCATACTTTTGTTTGATTGTTTTTGCAAGTTCAATACCGTCATTACTCTCTTGTAGAGAGATGTCAATGATGATAACATCTGGAGTGTACATCGCTATTTTATTTTTTGCCTGGAGGGCATTATCACAAACTGCTACAACACTATAGCCATGTTTTTGTAGTGACATATTTAAATTAAGTGAAGTTATCTCATCATCTTCTACTATTATTACTTTATGCTTTTCCATCTTTTATGTCCTGTATCAAAAAAATATGACTATTTTGTGATAAATATGAATATGATTATAATATAACTTTTAATTATTTACAATAGCAGAGTTAAAAGAATTATATTTTTGTTACAAAATGATACGCTAAAAATGAAAAATTAGTGTAAAATGAGAAAGAATCCAATGGAGAAAATATGAAATATTTTGTTTATATTTTAGAATGCAGTGATAATACACTCTATACAGGCATAACAACTGACCTGCCAAGAAGACTTGAGGAGCATAACTCTTCAGATAAAGGTGCAAAATATACAAAAATCAGAAGACCGGTAACACTTGTTTATGATGAAGTTTGTCAAGATAGAAGCAGTGCATCAAAAAGGGAGTATGCAATCAAACATCTTTCTCGTAAAAAAAAGTTAGAACTTTTGCACAAAGAGTGCACAGATAAATGCTAAAGTATAGCTTGAAAAAGGACAAAATATGAAAAAAATTCTTCTATACTTGTTATTATCTGTCACTTTAATAACAGCACTAGATGCAGCTGAGTTTTTAAAACTACCCTCGCTACATCTTAATAAACTGAATGAACAAGAAACAAGTGTTATTTTATATAAGGCTACAGAGAAACCTTTTAGCGGAAAATATTATAAGTTTAATGAAGAAGGCGTTTATCTTTGTAAACAGTGCAGTGCTCCGCTATATAGATCAAAAGACAAGTTTGATGCACATTGTGGCTGGCCAAGTTTTGATGATGCCATTCCCGGAGCGATAAAAAGAGTACAAGATGCAGACGGCTACAGAACTGAGATAGTCTGCGCGAATTGTGGCGCTCATTTAGGACATGTGTTTGAAGGAGAAGGTTTTACAAAAAAAGATACAAGATACTGTGTAAATTCCATCTCTTTGCAGTTTCAAAAAGAAGAAAAACTGAAAAAAGCTTACTTTGCAGGCGGTTGTTTTTGGGGTGTTGAATATTATCTTGAAAAGCAAAAGGGTGTTACAAGTGTAGTGTCGGGTTATATGGGCGGAAAGAAGAAAAATCCGACTTATCAAGATGTTTCTAAAGGGGACACTGGCTACCTTGAAGCAGTGCAG
Organism: Sulfurimonas sp.; assembly: GCA_027019325.1. Classification (GTDB taxonomy): domain Bacteria; phylum Campylobacterota; class Campylobacteria; order Campylobacterales; family Sulfurimonadaceae; genus Sulfurimonas. Next base: position 13,911 of record JALUWT010000093.1, on the reverse strand, counting down.
GTGACATATGACCCTGGCAAAATCAGTTATGAAGCTTTGGCAAAGCTCTTTTTTGAGATTCATGATCCAACACAAAAAGATGGACAGGGGCCTGATATCGGGTCTCAATATAAATCTGTCATCTTTGTAGCCAATAAGAAAGAGAGAAAAACTATTGACAAGCTCATAACTGTTTTACAATCTAAAGGCTATGCCATTGCTACAACAGTTCAAAAACAAACAGTTTTTTATAAAGCTGAGAAGTATCATCAGGATTATTATCAAAGAAAAGGAAAAACACCCTATTGTCATGGGTACGTGAAAAGATTTTAAATTGTTACACAATTGCGCTATGATTGCATCATGATAAAATTTACCTTAGAAGATGAATATATAGAACTCTATAAACTTATAAAATTTTTAGATTTAGTTGACAGTGGTGCCCAAGCGAAACTGATAGTTGCCGAGGGCTATGTCCTTCGTAATGGCGAGACAGAGACACGCAAGCGTGCCAAGATTGTTAAAGGAGATGTTTTAGTTGTTGGTGATGACGTGACTATAGAAGTACTCTAAGGGGACCTCAAAGTATAAAAGAACTTAAAAGTCCTATGAGCCCGCCAAAGATACCGCCCCAGACAACAAGCCAGTCAAGATGCTCTTTAATGAGTTTCTCAACTATCTCTTTGACCATTTGGGGTGTGAGTTCATTCAGACGGGCTTCGATGACACGCTCAATTGAGCTAATCAAATCCTCTGAAAGTGCTGAACTCTGCATATGTTGCTGTAGTGTCTCATTAAAAGCCTGTGAGTTGACAATTTTGATGACAGCTGATTTCATCTTGTTTGAAAAAGGCTCACGCAGACCTTCTAGAGCTGTTTCCCCTCCAAACATTCCAAGCATACCTCCAAAAGAGGACTCCATGACAGTTTTTGAAAGTGCATCAAAGGCAGGGGAGAAGTCAGTATCTTCAATAATGGGTACGAGATTGATTTTCTTCTCTTCATTTTGAAAAAACTTATCTAACTGTTCACGATTGAAAAACTCCTGCATCATTAGATCTTTGATGGCTTTTTTAAATGCTTCAAATCTCTGTGGAATGACACCTGAGCCGTAGAGCAAAGGAACTTTTTCAAAGAGCATGTGGATAGCAAGTTGGTTTGTCAATGCTCCCGAGAGTGCAAAAAGTCCAGTATATAGAAGGGGTTCATGATATTTGGTAATTTCATATGATAGTATGACTAATGTAAACGCAGTGAAATTGGTTATAAAACTCTTATTTAGTTGCAATACAAATCCTTAGGGTTTTATAATATGTGTTCTTAAGACTACTCTAATGAGTAATCTTATAAAAAACTAGCAAGAAGGAACGTTACCGCTGTCACTCGCAAAGTCATGGAAGAAGTCATAATAATCTTTCATGTATTTAGTCTTCAGTGCTCTGTCTTTAACTTTTGGACAAATCTTTTTAATTTCAGCTTTAAGTTTTCCAGCATCTTCGATTTCAGTCCATTCATCTTGTGTATGTTTTCCAGCTATTATACCACCATTTGCACCACATGCTCTTTTAAGCTTTTTAGAAAATAGTTTTTGACCTTTTGCAGCATCAGCACTTGCAGCAGTTGCACCTAAACTCAATATTAAAGTTGCACCTAATGCAATTTTTGCGATTTTATTCATAATTCTTTCTCCTTAAGTGTTTGAGTTATTATATATATTTTTATATAAAAGTAATATTTATTATAAAAGTAATTTATACAATTAACTTTACAATGTAACAATTTGTTATAATATCACTCAAAAATTTATCAAAAAATCTCTAGGAGATAGTCAATGCAGCAACAGATTGAAGAAATATTAAGTAAAGTCACATATCCAGGCTTTTCTAAAAGCATTATAGAATTTGATTTTCTAACAAATATAAAAATTGAAGAAAAAAAGATAGTGATTAGCTTAGATATACCATCAGCATCTGCTGAAATAGCAAAGCAGTTAACAGAAGAAATAACAAAACGCTTGTCAAAACTTGGTTTAGATATTATGGTAAATATAGGACAACCTAAAATGCCCAGACAAACGAGTTCTGATGGTAAAAATGTCTTACCAAATATTCAAAACTTTGTTATGGTGAGTAGTGGGAAAGGTGGTGTTGGTAAATCTACAACTACCGTTAATCTTGCACTTGCATTAGCGCAACAAGGTAAAAGAGTAGGGCTTTTGGATGCAGATATTTATGGTCCAAATATTCCTCGTATGATGGGTATTGCAGATGTACAACCTGTCTTTTTAGGTAAGACTATTAAACCGATTCCTGCACATGGCATAAAAGTGATGTCGATTGGTTCACTTGTAGAACGTGGTGCTTCACTTATTTGGAAAGGGGCTATGGTTACTCAGGCGATTGAGCAGATGCTTGAAGATATTGAGTGGGGAGAGTTAGATGTTCTGCTTTTTGATATGCCTCCTGGAACGGGCGATGCCCAACTAGCCCTTGCTCAGAGTCTGCCTGTAACTGCAGGCGTATGTGTGACAACACCGCAAAAAGTCTCACTTGATGACACAATTAGAAGTATGGATATGTTCACACAATTACATATTCCAATAGCGGGCGTAGTTGAAAATATGAGTGGATTTATCTGTCCAACCTGTAACACGGAACATGATATATTTGGAAAAGGAACAACGCAACCACTTATAGATGCATATCAAACACAGCTACTTGGTGAAGTACCAATAGAACCTGCAATTCGTGAAGGGGGAGATAATGGGCAACCCATAACTGTTATAGCACCAAACTGTGAAACTGCTAAACGTTATCAGGCAATATCTACTAAACTTTGGGATTACTTGCAAGAAGTAAATGAAGGTGAAGGTGTAGATAACTCCTCCATACAACCCACAATTTTTTAAAGTTTATTCAAGACTGACCTTATGCACCATATCATAAACTGAGCGAAAGGAGAGGTGTTGTAATGCAAGGCGGAAGTTCTTCAGCGTAGCCGTAGCTACGGTGAAGGTTTTCTAACGAAGTCAGGACAATGCCTATCCTTTCGCCCTCCGGGTGGTTTTTGTGACACGCGATTGTTGCGTTACACCTCCTCGTCATAGCTACGGCTATGACTCGTCGGTGTGCCTTGCACTCACATATCGCAAAAACCACTCAGTTTATGATATGGTGCATAGGGTCAGTCAAGGTAAAAGAGTTTAGGTTTTGTCTTATGCTCTGGTTTTAAAGTAAAGTGTTTTCTGGATGTTAGCACTTTACTTATTTCACTTTCAGGGTCATCCAAATCACCAAAATATCTTAGTTTAGCAGGACAGGTTATTTGACAAGCTGTTGTTGTTTCTCCCCTTGCCAAGCGCGTATCGGCACAAAATATACACTTATCTGTCACATGGTTTTTTTCATCAACATAACGTGCATCATAAGGGCAGGCACTCATGCAAGCTCTTGTCAAATCACAAAGATTTTTATGGAGTCTTACAATGCCATTGTCATCTCTGTAAATCGCTCCATTCGGACATGCTTTCATGCATGGAGCATCTTGACACTCTTGGCATTGCATCTGCATAAATGCTACTTTATCTTTGTTAAGATTCCAAAACTCCCCAGAGACTGCGGCATCCTCCTGAATCCAAAGGCGATGGTTTTTCGCGCCTAAATCTATGCCATTTTCCTCTTTGCACGCGACTTCGCAAGCGTGGCAGTTTATGCAGAGTTTATAGTCAAATGCCATCCCGTAGTTTGCCATTATAATTTCCTTAGTGTTACATTGGTTTCATGCATCGTTGCGCAGCCATAGATTTTTTCAAATTTATCTTCAATTATCATATTATCACTTGCACCTTTTGCATAAGCATTTGTCATCTCTTGCGAATCTATACCAAATCCATGTGGAATCCAAAGGACATTAGGTGCTATTTTATTTGTTGGATTAGCCTTGATGACTATGCTTGAGACACTACTCATAACAACAACGCTATCTCCTTTTGCTATATCTAATCTTTTTGCATCATTGTTGTTTATCCACAAATAATTCTCTTCATGAAAATCTTTGAGCATAACATTATTTGCCGTTGCACTTTGGGTTGTTGTGACATATCGTCCTGTTATTACACGAAATTCATCTTCGTGTAAATCAAAATCATAACGGTTATGCCAAGTTGGCATCGCATCAAATCCTGCTTTTTCTAACTTTTTAAGGTACGCCTTTACTCTGTACTTTTTACCTACAGTATAAAATCGTTTATTTTCAGGGTAATACTCATAAAAATTATTAAAAAGCTCTTTTTCCTGCGCTATATAAGGATACCAGACACCTTTTTCTTTAAGCGATTCATACACTTTTTTACCAAACTGTTTTGTGATGAGTCTTTTGTTTCTCTGTGTTGTAGTATAGTGGTAGAGTTCTGCCATATCATAACCGCCCTCTAGAAATGCCTTGTGCAGACCATCCTCTCTTATGCTGTCTTGTAGATCTTCATCATATTTGGCACTTACATGAAACAAAGGAACGGAAAGCTTTTTACCGAGTCCTTTTAAAATTTCCTGCATACTTCTACTCTCATAAAGTGGCTCTATCACTCGGTTTCGTAGGGCTAAAGATGGTTCAAGTCTGTTAAAACTCACGACCATATCTTCACGCTCTAAGTAGGTACACTCAGGCAAAATCACATCCGCCATCATCGAGGTATCGCTTGGCATGGTATCAAGTACAACAACCAAATCCATCATTTCAAGCATCTTTTTTGTTTTTGAAATATTTGGCATATTTTGCATAAGGTTATGCTTTCTTATAAACATTGCTTTTACAGGGTAGGGTGCAGTTTTATTGAGGACTTTTTGGCGAAAGTTTAACCAACTGCCGCCTTTTTGGGAACCATAGACTATGCCATCTAAATCAAATCGTCCCTGAGCATTGTTGTAAAGTGCTTCATTTATCACTTCATCATCAAGCTTAATTGGCTGCCCAAAAATGATGCCACCTTTTTTGTTTATACTTCCTGCAAGTGCATTTATAAGTACCATTGCACGACGAAGTTGGAAGTCATTTTGACTCCAGACACTTCTTCGCCCTAAGTAGTAAAGAGGATTAGATGCTGCAAAAAACTCTCGTGTTACTTTTTCTATTTTTTTAGCAGGGATATGCGTTTTGCTCTCTGCCCATTTAGGAGTATATTTTTGATTGAGTATATGTGATTGCAGTTTTTCAAAATCATCAAACTGCTCTTGTACATATTTTTTATCATAAAGTTCTTCTTTTAATGCAATATAGATCATACTCAGACAAAATGCTAAATCTGTTCCGGGGTAAAGGGGCAAATACTTATCTGCTTTTGTGGCAGTTACAGTGCAACGAGGGTCAAGCACTACAAGTTTCTGTTTAGAGTGAATCATATCAACACTATCAGGGGTGATGAGTGATTCGTATCTGTTCGCACCACTGATAATCATATAATCACTCCCTGCCACATCCATCTCTCCCACATCACCAATGGTCAGTTGTGTTGCTCCGAGTTTTGTATTTAAGCAGATGCTTCCCTCATCTAAAAAGTTTGCACTTCCTAGTTTTGAGCCAAAAAACTTAATATATTCATCTTTGTTAAATCCCTCTCCATTACAGTAAGCCACGGTTGAGCGATTATCTTTTTGCTCATCAATAATTTTTACAAGTTTTTCTTTGATGTAGTCATACGCTTCATCCCACGTGGCTCTTTTGTATCGTCCATCACCTTTGTTTCCAATTCTAATAAGTGGATATTTAAGTCTATCTTCATCATAGATAGCTTGAATGCCAGCATTGCCTTTTGGACAGAGCATATTGCGACTTTTTGGGAAATAGTGATTTGGATTTAGTTTTTTGATAAGACCATTTTCAACTCTTGCAAATCCTGCACATTTATTTCTGCACATATTGCAAAGGTAAGGAGTGTCTGTTGCCTTTTTATTAGGTGTTTTTGTTATTTTCCAAGGAGAGGAGAGGGCAGAAGAAGCATAAATACAAAGAGATACACTACCCTGTAAGAATTTTCTTCTAGAAGTTTCTACAATATTCATAGAGATATTATAACAAAATTTAGAGGTCTCAAAAGATGAGACTTCTAAACGCAGTGATTAGTGACTGCCACTATCTAAATCAAACATTTTTTGACCAAAATAGTAGAGCATTAAGAATATTCCTATCCCACCAAATCCAATTGCAATTTCCGCAGCACTTGGAAAATATTCAACCCATTGGGGAGGAAGTTGATACTCTGTAATTTTCATCATTTGCAGAGGTTTTACTTGTGTGTCATGAACTAAATCATAACGCATAAAGAAGATACCAATCATACCGATAAAGGAAGTGTATACATATAAATTAATTGATTTCCATTTAGTTATTAACATGATTACAAATGGAATGAGCATACCACAGAGAACTTCTCCATATAAGAATTCACCACTATGAAATATATGTTCAGCTACATCTGCACGACCTGGCATTCCACCATAAACAGCAGTCAAAAGTTTCCATGTTTCAAAGAACATTAAAATACCCAAAAGAAGTGCTTGAATTTTAGCAAGACCTATAAGCCCTTTTTTAATATCTTCTGGAAAATGCATTTTATATCTAAATCCATACATTAAATATGTTAAGTATATACCTGTGATAAACGCAGTTAAGATGAAATATGTTGGGTAGAAAACACCATTTGAGATAGTTCTAGCATTTAAGAATCCAAAAACACCTCCAAGATTTGAGTGAGCTGCAAGACCTACTAAAAGCCCAATCAGACCAAAAATTCTAGCATTTTTCATATCATTACGCATTAAGAAAACAAATTCAATAATCATAAATGTAAGGTAAAGCCCATAAAGTGTACCCATCCACCAGATAGCTGATGTGAGCCCCGGACTTAGAACATTGTATATAAGCATAGTTACCGGGTGGCCTATTTCAAATAAAATTACAGCAAACCCAGCCATGATAGTTACAATTGAACCTAAAATAGCTCTTTTACTCATTGCCATATAATCTTTAAAACCAAAAACATCACCTAAAGAACCGACTATACAAAGACCAGTTGAACTTACAACAAAGAAAATATACATTGCAATAAGCAGTCCCCATGGATGTTCTCTTGTAACATTATAAGCTTCATGAGAATGTATTACATACTCCATAACACCCCAACCAAAAGCGCCAAGCAATCCAATTGTTACAATAAACATAAAAATATTTAAAGGAGTCTTTTCAAACGTCATAAGACTTTTTAGAGTAAAGTCCTTCATCGGTATAATTTTTTTAATAAAATTCATTTTATTCTCCTTATGTTAGATAAAAAAGTTTTGGATTAGTGCCAAGATGAGATTTCAGACTAAAATGCTCTCTTGTTCTTAGAAGTTCACTAATCTCACTCTCTGGATCATCTAAATCACCAAATGTTCTTACTTTTGTAGGACAAGTATTTTGACAAGCAGTAGTAGTTTCACCACGAGCAAGCCTTGTGTCTGAACAAAAAGTACACTTATCGATAGTCATCGTTCTTTCATCTACATATCTTGCATCATAGGGACAAGCATTCATACAGTATGAACATAAAATACATTTATCAGCATCTACTCGTACAACCCCATTTTCATCATAGTAAGTTGCATGTGTTGGACAAACTTCCTGACAAGGAGCATCATCACAATGCTGACATTGGCTTGGTAAAAATGCTGCAGATGCGATATCTAAAAGCGGCCATTCCCCTTTGGGATTATCTGCACCTACCCAAATTCTATGTTTTTCTGCACCAAGTTCTACACCATTTTCTTCTTTACAAGCGACTTCACACGCTTTGCAGTTGATACAATTTTTATAATCAAGCGCCATTCCATATCTTGCCATAATTACACCTTCCTAATTTCTACATTTGTGTCATGCATGACCGCTGCACCATATACCGGCTCAATTTTATCTTCAATAAGCAGAGCATCATTTGCACCATTTCCATAAGCTATCTCCATCTTTTCACTGCTTCCGCCAAAACCATGAAGCATGAAAATTTGATTCGGAGCAATTTTATTTGTTGGATAAGCCATGATGGTTACTTTGCCTATAGGACTTTTTACTTCAACTTTATCTGCGAATTTGATTCCCATTTTGTCACATACTTGATCATTAATCCAAATATAGTTTGTAGGAATTAAGTCTCTTAGCATCATGTTGTTTGTCGTACCACTTTGGGTAAACTGTGCATGACGACCAGTAATGAGTCTAAACTTGTTTGCAGGAACACTAAATGCCATATCATCATGCCATGCGGGCATTGCATCCACACCTTTTTTTGTTAAGTTGGTCAAATTACATTTAACTTTTAACTTATCACCCTGTGTTGAGTAGTGTTTTTTATTTTCTGGATAATATTGAAATTCATTTGGATTGAGTTGTGTATGGTACTCTTCCATATTTGGATAATAAACACCTTTTTCATCTAAAATTTCCCAAGCTTTTTCACCAAATGCCTCTGTGATTCTCTCTTCATTTTGTTCATGAACAGGCTTTTCCCAAGGCTCAGCTAGATCAAAACCATTCTCTTTGTAATACGCTTGAATCTCTTTTTCACTCATTCCTTCAGTGTCATCTTGAACATCTTCATCATATTTTTTAGTGATTTCCCAAAGAGGAAGTGAAAGTTTTTCAGCTAGCTCTTTGTAAATAACTTCAGGAGTTTTTGTTTCAAATAGAGGCTGTATCGCTGCTTTTCTTTGTACAATTGCAGGTTCCATTCCTCCATAACTCGCGACCGGAGAAGTTCTCTCTAAATAAGACGCTTCTGGTAAAATAACATCAGCAAACATTGTAGTATCACTTGGGAGAATATCAATCATAATATTGAGATCCATTTTTCTTAAGAATGTCTCTGTCTTTTTCGTATTTGGAACACCACTCATAGGGTTGTGTTTTCTCATAAACATTGCTCTGAGTGGATAAGGGTTTTTACCCTCAAGTACCATATTTCTAAGAACAATCCAAGAGCCAGTTTTGAGTGATGGAATAGCAATGCCTTCTCTATCAAATCGTGCTTGTGCTTGTCCGTAAATAGGGGCATTAATATCTTCTTTAGGAAGTTGTAATTTCTGACCGTAAACAAGACCACCTTTTTTATCTAAGTTTCCACTTAAACCTTGGTAGATTGCCATAGCACGACGAAGTTGGAAATCATTTTTTGAAAATACACTTCGACGACCCTGATAATAGATAGGACTTCGTGCAGCCATAAATTCACGCGCTGTTTTGTAAATCTCTTTTGCAGAAATATTTGTAATCTTCGCTGCCCATTCAGGCGTATAGTTATGGGAAAGAATATGTTTTTTATACTCATCAAATCCTTCTACATGTTTTGCAACAAAAGCTTTATCATACAACTCTTCTTTGATGGCTACATAAGTTAGCGCAAGTACAAATGCAAGGTCAGTTCCCGGATTTACTGCATACCATCTGTCAGCTTTTGCTGCAGTGTTTGTAAATCTTGGATCTAAAACTATAGTCTTAAGTCCACGTCCTTTTGAACGTTTAAAAAGGTCCATAGTATCAGGAGTGATGATAGCTTCAGCTCTGTTCGCACCTGCTATAATTAAATAATCTGCATTATTTAAATCTGCTTCACCATAAGTACCTATTGTATTTACATATCCACCAAGAGTAGTCTCAAGACAGATGCTGATTTCATCTACATAGTTAGGAGAACCGATTTTTTCACCAACTAAAACTTCAAAGCCCTCTTTTGAAAGACCCTCTCCATTACAGTAGGCTATAGTTGCACGGTTATCTTTCTCTTCATCAAGAATTTGTTTAATACCTTTAAATTTATCAGTACCATTTAGGATGGCTTCATAAGCTTCATCCCAAGTGACTCTTTTATATTTTCCATCACCTCTCTCACCAATTCTTACCATTGGATATTTCAGGCGATCGGGGTCATAAAGTGTTTGAATACCTGCATTCCCTCTTGGACAAAGCATATTTCTCGATTTTGGAAAATATGGATTAGGGTTTAATTTTGTAATTATTCCCTCTTCAACTCTAGCTAGACCAGCACATTTATTTACACATATACCACATAGAAAAGGCACATGTTCTGCCTTTTTTGTACTTGTTTTAGTTGTAATTGTACTCGGTATTCTGCTATTTATTGATTTATGTTCACTAGCATGTTCACTAGAGAAAAGATTTGTAGCACTGACTGCTGATGCACCAGCAACACTTAAAGCCACACTTCCTTGAAGAAATTTTCTTCTCGAAACTTCTACACTCATAAGCATTTCCTCTTTATAATTTTCTAAAATGGAGCATAAGTTTAAGAATAACTTATGAAACTCATTAGATTTAACTATAATAATATAGCTTGACTTATAAATAGCTTTTATTTACGTTATAATTTAAATAAGTTGAGATTATGGGAAAAATTGAAAGAAGAAAGAAATTTATAAGAAACCATAAAAGGTTTCTTAAGTATTTAATATCTATATCTTAAATATACTCGTACATCTTGAGCTGATTCTACTGGATTTTGCCCAGCAGCAATAGCTTCACTCATTGTCATTGGTGTTCCACCATCGCCAAAGAAAGCATGACTTCCTGTATATTTATAGTCCAAATATGTATAACGTATCTGTGCAGTTAAAATTTTATGTATAAGATCTTTATTAAACCATACTTCATAAGCATCTCCACGTGTTGCAACTTTACTGCCAACTAAAGTGTCTTCACCATATGTAAAACTTCTCCAGTATTTACTACCATGGTTGTACTCTACACCAACTCTTGCATCATCAATCAATTGACATGGCCAATTCAAACCGGTATAAAAAGAAGTTCCCGTCTCTTTCTTGTCTGAGCCAAGCATTGTCTGTCCAGCATCTGGATTTGTTTGACTATACGCAAAAGATGCAAAGAAAATTGTGTCATCAAGCATATCGCTAATGCCATCACCTATACCATCAGCTATAAAACTAGCTGCTCCACCCTGAACATCACCATGTTGTTTAAATTCATATGTATTAGGAGTACCAGTAGCATACATACCAGGAAGATTAAATGCATCAAACCACACAGTATGAAGTGAATATTGACCATCATCATATGGTTTAAATAGAACACCCACTAAATCTGTATTAGAAAAACCTGGGGTTTTACCATAATTATTTGAGCCATTCATACTATAGGTTCCATTTGTACTATTATAATCTATACCACTATATCTACTGTTAACATCGCTCATACCGCGACCAAAACAGAATTTAAGTGACATCCCTGGTATATCAGTTACATTTTCAAGTTGATAGTTAAAACTTGCTCCATCAAACTCCATATTGATATTATGTCCAATAGCAGATTTTGCTTTTTGATCATCTCTGTAATTTATCAATAAACCATCAGTTGATGGACGACGACCAATACTTGCTGTCCATGGAACATTCATACCTAAGAAAGTATCATTTTTATATAAGAAAAATGCTTCTTTTACTCTTAACGTATTCGTAGAACCAGCTGTGCCACTAACAACCCAGTCCATTTGATCCATTCCTGGATGTGGTTGTGCTACTTGACCATATATTTTATAGTATGAGAGTGTTCCAAAGAAAGAGATATTATTTGTTGGAGCATATGCCATTTTCATCCAAAGTCTATTGCTAAATACATCATTTGTATCTTTTGAGCCATCTGCCTTTTTATAACTTACATTATCATAAGCAGTTCTAAAATCGATACTAAATTTCAAGTTATCGTTATTTGCTAATTTATTTACAGCACTGATTTTTTTAGTGTTATGTTTTTGTTTCTTTTCAAGTTTTGCAATCTTTTCATTTTGTGTAGTTTCAAGCTTTTCAAGTTGCGCTTTTAATGCGTCAATTTGAGCTTGTGTTGAACTTGTAGTTGAATTTACATCTGATTCCGCGTAGATTGCTGTAGTCAAAAAAGCTAAAATTGATAATGTAATAATTTTTTTCATGCTTATCCTTATATATTTTTATATAAAATTCTACTACCCTTAAGTTTAAAAATAAGTTAAACTTAACATTATAATTATAATTTTTTATAAATCATTTGATTATAGGGAAAAATTAATGTAAAATATTACAAAGGATAAGAATGAAACCAGAAACATATGAGCTTTTTAAAAATACTGATGTAGAGAGTATTGTCACTCTAATTGACACAGAACTGCAAACAAGAAATGAATCTCCATTTTGGGCAGATAAAGTTGTTCCCTTTTCGCGAGCAATTCTTTCAGTATTAGTTCCTTTGCGTGAGATGAACCTGCTCTTTAACCCTGAGGGTAAAAAAGTTGAGACATTGTCCCCGGAACTCTTTTTAGAGTGGAGTGACTTTTTAAGTCTAAAAACTCTGGCTTTTACACTAGCTCACTCTAATGAAGCCGGTGAACTGTTGCGAACGTCACTCGATGCAGATGAGTGTAACAAATATGAAGCGATTGATTTGAAACTTTTAGGGGAGTATCTTTCACATTACACAGTAAATTTGGAACGCGAAGATCTGGATTTTCCTATTGCAAACTATAATTTGCACCAGGGTGTCAGCAATGTCATTAAATCACTACTTTAGTAAAATATAGAGTAAAGCAGCCACCAGAGTAAAAAGATAAATAGCCCAAGCACTGCGAATGTGATGACAATTCGCACTGCAAGGTAAAACAGAAATTTAACCCACGAAGGCACTGTTAATGCTTATAAGGGATGGTTTTTATGTGCAAGCCTTTTGTTGCATACTCCATACCGCCTTGCAGGTTAATGACCTTGTATCCAAACTCTTTTGAAAGCCAAGGTGCTATCATGGAAGTTCTGCTTCCTGTATGACAGATGAGTGCAAAAGGTTTTTTAGTATCTACTTTTTTATTGAGCTCTTCTAAAAATTTACGGGCATCATAATTACCTTTTGTATTGAAAAACATAATAGGAATGGCACCTTTTAAAAGTCCGGTCTCACGCCACTCCCCTGGAGTTCTTACATCAACAATAGGGATACCTTTATTTAAAAAATCTTTTGTCATATATTGGTTTGTCAACTCTGCAAAAAGTGAAACACTCAGCAGTAGAAGTGTTAGAATGATTTTTTTCAATTTATTCTCCATTTTTTAAGTATAATTATATCTATAAATGAACAATAGGACAAAAATGGCAGCATCGAAAAAAGCTATCGAAAATTCTAATAGACTCCGTTATATACGTGCACTTGAACGTTTTCATAAGAGTATGATTTCTTTTTTAATGAACAGTGAAGATATGACAAAAGAGCGTTATGATAAGAAAATAGACAATGCACTGAAAGTTTACAGCCGTGTCGAAGAGATAGCTCTCTATAAAGGTGAACTGCAAGATTTACAAAAACTTGTTAAAAAGATGATAGCCTGTAAAGAGAGTAGTGAAGATATTGGAAATATCAAAGAAGAGTTGCTTTATGAATCAAATCAGTTAGATAAAAATAAAAATGCAAGAAGATATAAAAAAGATAAGCACTCCAAATCCAAATATGAGGATTGGGAGTAGTGTGAAGCTTTATGCCCTTTTGCTGCTAATTTCTGTTTCTCGCAGCATTTGATCAAGAAGTGTAAAAAGCTCTTCTGATGCGGCTTCCATTTTATCAAAACTGTCAATAATCTCATTAGAATGAGATAAAACTTCTTTTTCCGAATCTGCTGCATCAATGTATGCAAGATTGCTATTTGCATTTGTATGCACAATGTTATGCGGAGCAGCCATTTGTGCATATGCAGATGTCTGTGAAAATCTCTCTTTTCCTTCACTGTCATACCATTTTCCAAGATTACAGGCATGTGAATCAACTGCTTTAAGAATTTTATTAAGTGACATAAGTGAGTTATATGCACGGGATTTGTAGAGAATATGGTCGATTTTTGCTAAGACAACAAAGATGGAGTTT
>JALUWT010000092.1 GCA_027019325.1 Sulfurimonas sp. | reverse complement strand
TGCTCAACAATTTTGTTTGAACCGTTACTGAGCTCTACAAGTGTTCCTTCAAAGGCTTCAATTTTTTGCGTTGAAGCATCAACTGTGACTTTCATACTCTCAGAACTCTCTTGAATCTCACTCATTCCCTGTTGGAGTGATTTGATTGAAATAGATATTTCACTTGTTGCTTTGTGTGTACGCTCTGCGAGTTTTCGTACTTCGTCTGCAACCACAGCAAATCCACGACCGTGTTCACCTGCACGTGCAGCTTCGATGGCAGCATTGAGGGCAAGAAGATTCGTCTGATCTGCGATGTCGGTAATGAGTTCAATAACGGAAGTGATATTGCTCGTTTGTGATGCTAACTCTTCGATGTTTGTGTTATTCATACTCGCCTGTTCATTAAGATTATGCAGTTCTTTAACAACAGTCTCTATGTTCTCTCTTGACTCATTTGCAAGGGTTGATGCTGATCGTGTCGCTTCTGTAATATCCTTAATTGAGCTGATGTTTGTTTTTAAATCACTTTGAATGACAGTAAGAGATTCTGAGACATTGACACTCTTGACACTGAGCTTTGAGTTAAAAGAATCACGAAGTGCTTTAGTATGCTGTTGCTGCATAAAGTTGATGCTTTTTGCAACACTGTTGATAGCGACAACAAATTCACCCTCCATGCCTGCTGAAGATATTTGTTTAGAAAAATCTCCTTGAGAAGCACTGGTAATGGCACTGTTAATCTCCTCAATAAGTGTTTGGACATGACCAAGTAAATCTGAAAGATGCTGTCCCATGACACCGAGTTCAGTCTCACCAGAGTTATCTGTACATTTTTTAGAGAAGTCACCTTTGGAAGAGTAGGTAATGAGCTCTGTAAAGTTTTCAATACTTGTAGTGATTGATTTTCTAATAATAATAGCAAAAACAAATACAATCAATCCGACAAGAAGTCCTGCAATAAGTACAAGGTATTTATAAAACGAGATTTTTGTCTGGAGTGATTTAGAACTTTCAGCAAGTTCTTGCTGTTTGAGTTTGACAAGCTTTTTAAAATATTTTCTTGACTCTTCTGCCGGTGGTGTAAGCGTTGTGTGATAAGTATGATAAATTTCTTTTTTATGCTTTTGTATCATTTCGGGGGTGAGACTTTTCATCATTTTAAATGCAGTGTTTAAGAAGAAGAGTGTTGATTTTTTGGCTTTCACAACTAATGCCTGTGTTTCTGGGGAATTTTGAAGGCTTTCTAAAACGGCAAACTCTTTCTCTACTCTCTGTAGATTCGTTTGAATTTGTGCAATATCCTTGTCTCTTGGCCCGCCGAGCATAATATCTCTATCATTTCGACTCACATGATTCATATTCTTTTCTATAATGAGTGTACTGAGCCCTGCTTTCATCGAGTTTTTGTAAAGATGGTTATAATCTTTTTCCAAGTCACTCATTGCACCAAATACAAAAATAGCAGCAAAAACGATTGATACCGTGGCAATGGCAACCAAATAGTTCATCTTCTTTTTTATACTGAGGTTTTGAAACATCTATAATCCCTTATTATTTAATTGTGATATTCTAACATAATAAAGAGGGTGCAAATATAAATTTTTTCAATATTAACAGCGCACTAAGCTAAAATGTAACTTTTTTGCATTCTCCTTTGATTACAGATAGTTGTGGTACAATATTAAAAAATTATAAAGAATATAAATAGAGGTAAATATGACGATTGCAGAACAAGAAATCAAAAAATTTGAAAATAGTAACTGTGCCGAAAATAATGTGTTTTATCAGGCGATGGAAGAGGTGATTTACTCTATAGCACCACTGTTAGAATCTGATGAAAGATATAAAAAGTATGCAATAATGGAACGTCTTGTTGTTCCCGACAGAATTATAAAATTTAAAGTAACATGGTTAGATGACAATAATGAAATTCAGGTCAATACAGGCTATAGAATTCAGTTTAATAATGCACTTGGACCTTATAAAGGAGGCTTACGCTTTCACCCAACCGTTAATGAAGGTGTGTTGAAATTTTTAGGGTTTGAGCAGATTTTAAAAAATTCACTGACAGGTTTACACATAGGTGGAGCAAAAGGTGGGAGTGACTTTAATCCAAAAGGAAAAAGTGATTTTGAGGTGATGAAATTTTGTGCTGCGTTTATGACTGAACTGCATAAGTATATTGGCTCACGCATAGATGTTCCTGCGGGAGATATCGGTGTAGGTGTCAGAGAGATAGGGTACCTTTTTGGTGAGTATAAAAAAATCACTTCAACGTATGAGGGTATACTTACCGGAAAACCTTTTTTCTTCGGCGGTTCACTGATGCGGCCGGAAGCGACTGGTTATGGTGCTGTCTATTTTACTGAGAGCATGCTTGAGATGGAAGACAAAGAGTGCTTAGAAGGTAAAATCTGTGTGGTGAGCGGTGCAGGGAATGTAGCTGTGCATGCCATTGAAAAATTGACAGAAATTGGAGCTGTTCCTGTGACATGTTCAGATTCTCACGGGACAATCTATGATTCACGCGGTATCGATGTAGAGCTTTTAAAAGATATTAAACTCAACAAACGCCAATCTCTCACAAAGTATGCCGAGGCACACCCTGAAGCGAAATATATTCCTACAGAGGAGTACCCAGAAGGGGGGCATGCCGTTTGGAATATTGCCTGTTATGCAGCTTTTCCATGCGCAACACAAAATGAGTTGACAGAAATTGATGCCCAGAATCTGATAACAAACGGCTGCGTGAGTGTCACAGAAGGGGCAAATATGCCTTCAACTCCGGATGCTATTACACTGCTGCAGTCTCATAAAGTCTGTTTTGCTCCTGCAAAAGCGGCAAATGCCGGCGGTGTCGTTGTGAGTGAATTTGAAATGAGTCAAAATGCATCTATGTCAAAGTGGGGATTTGCAAAGGTCGATGAACGATTAAAAGAGACAATGCAGATGATATGTAAACGTGTTGCATTGACTGCAAAAGATTATGGTGTAGAGGGTAATTATGTCGATGGTGCAAATATCGCAGGCTTTAAAAAAGTAGCCGATGCGATGATAGCAGAAGGGATTTAGCAGATGAAGTATCTTTTAGTACTTTTTCTTTTTGTTCTCTCTTTGAGCGCTAATACTCATGTCAAGTATTCAGAGTTTATAGACACACAGTTAGCGCTTACACTGAAGATGACTGATGCCAACCTCACGCAAGGCGAGGTGTCTAAATTGGTAGAAGAACAAGAAAAATTCTACAATAAAGCTCTTTACAAGCTTATAGCACAAAAACAGTATTATATAAATAATCTTGAAGATTACAGCAGTAAAATATTCTCTCTAAAAAAGATAATTGCAATTAATAAAAGAGCAGGCAACTCATATGCTGTTACACGCGATGGAGTACAGATAAAATGCTATCTCATCGCAAGAAATATCAATACATTAATCCGCAATGTGTTACTTGCTCTTGATGCCCACACTATAGAAGATTTTGAAGCAAAGTTAAATGAGTATACAACATTAAATCAAAAAGAGCTTAATAAAATTGCTAACAAAGATTACAAAAATTTGCTCAACCTACAAGGAACAGCTCCTGTTATTATTGCTTTAAGAGAAAATGTAAAAGGGTATTATGCATTACAAGAGGTGAACAATGACATTGTGTCGTATCTTTATCAATTTGAAAAGAGAATGTATAGCCTCAATAAATTTTCAAAATATCATCTTGTAAAGGCAGTTGTTTTTATTAGTTCTATAGATGCAGTACATGCTGTTGATTCAGTACTGTCATCTGTTGGGTTAAGTGTTGTAAAACTTATAATCATTACATTTTTAATTCTATTTATCTTCTTGTTTCGAAAGCTTTTTTATTATCTTTTTGAAAAGTACTTGCTTCATAGTAATTATTTGCATGAATATTCGCAAGATATTTTAATGCGTACAAGAAGTACTCTTGATGTTGTCATTGTTGTCATCAACCTCAATATGATAGCTTATGTCTACAATAGCTTTAGCAGCAGTGTTACAATATCAGGCTTTTTCAGTATTTTGTATACATTTTTAATTACATATTTTATTTACGTAGTTATCAATACGATTGCTCTTATAAACTTGGAAAAGTTTGCAAAAGATGCTTCAAGTGTGAAAGCGGAACTCATCAATGTCGGCATAAAAATTGTTAACTTTTTTATCTTTCTTATCGGTTTTCTTTTCATACTCTACTTTGCAGGAGTCAATTTAACAGCACTGCTCTCTGGTCTTGGAATAGGTGGTTTTGCAGTTGCATTTGCAGCAAAAGACACCATTTCAAACTTTTTTGGAACACTTGCAATTTTGGCGAGTGATGCTTTTTCTCAGGGAGATTGGGTAGAGATTAACGGCAAAGAAGGCACGGTTGTGGAAATAGGGCTGAGAGTGACAACTTTGAGAACATTTGACAATGCGCTCATTGCAATTCCAAACGGTACCTTTGCTTCGGCAGATATTAAAAACTGGAACAAAAGAAAGCTTGGCCGTAGAATTAAGATGAAACTTGGCGTGAAGTATGATTCAAAACTTCAAGATATTAAAAATGCCATAGAAGAGATTCGTGAGATGTTAATAGATCATCCGGGTATAGCTACAAAAGATACACAATACGAGCATATTACAAGACGCTCTGGAAAGGTAGCAAAACTTGTCTCAAAAGATGACCTAGAAGGTGTTAAAAGAACACTTTTAGTCTATTTAGATGAGTTTTCAGACTCAAGCATTAACATACTGCTCTACTGTTTTTCAAAATCTGTTATGTGGGAAGAGTGGTTGGCCACAAAACAGGATGTTATGGAGAAAATTATGGAGATATTTGAGAAGAACAATCTTGAGTTCGCTTTTCCTTCTTTATCTATTTATGATGAAACTAAAGGCTCTAACCAGTAGACCCAACCCTGCCATAATGCTGCAGCCGATATACCGGCTGCAAAACCTGCGATGATATCATCACCCATTACTCCAACACCTCCTTTTGCATCTCTGTCAATGCGACCTATGATAGAAGGTTTTGTGATGTCAAAAGCGCGAAAAAGTACAAATGAGAGCAGTGACTGGATTAAAAAACCATTCTGCAAATCAAGTACCTGATTCATAGCAACAGTCGTCGCCGGTGCAATACTGAGTGCAAACCACATTCCTGCAAGTTCGTCTATCACTATTCTTTGGTCATCATGATTACCACTTTGCTCTTCATATTTGTTGATGATTTTAATAGCTACAATAGAGATAAGTGAAGCCGCCAAAAAGAGTGTCGTCACATCAAAATAGATGAGTATAAGCATACCAAGAGGCAGAGAAACCAATGTTCCCATTGTGCCCGGTGCTTTAGGAGAGAGGCCACTATAGCCGAGTGTTAAAAAAAACCAGTTCATAATTTTGTATCCTTAGGTAAGAGAAGTTGTTTGGTAGAGCTTCATAAGCTCTAGGTAAAAATCTTTTTCGCTGTGCTCTTCTAATAGACCTTTTACCGGAAAAGTGTCGTAATAGAGTTTTTCCAGATTTTTAAATCTGTCGGGAAAGAGTTTTGAGAGTAAAAAGGAGCTGATCTCTTTTCTGATTAAAACAGCCGGTGGTAAAAGACCGGCTTCAAGGAGTGCCAAAATAGAGTCTGCATGATAAGAGATTTGATGGTGCTGTCCATGGGGGCAGGTGTTCTTACTCACCAGTGTTTTGCACTCATCACAATAAACATATTCACTTGCAACAGTGATTTCTATGTCGATTCCCGTAACTTTGTCTATAATGGATTTGTTTGAGTTACAATCGTAAAACATCCCAAGCCCTGCATGATTGCGTCCTATGGTAAGTCTGTCACAACCGTAATTTTTTGCAACAATAGCATCAATGATGATTTCATTATAGCCGGCAAAGATGTAAGAGTTTTCAAGTGGGACAATGATAACTCTGTTTTTTGGTAAAAAGTTATTGATGAAAAACTCTAAAGCCTCTTTTCGGACATCAAAAGCGATGTTAGCACTGTCATAGGGTTTAAGCAGAAAAATAATAAGCAGGTCAGTACTCTCTATCGTTTGACGGATAAGTCTCTCATGGGCACGGTGCAGTGGATTAACCCCCATTACTAAAGAGCTGACATGCTGTGCTCCTATGAGCTCTTTGACCTGTGCAATATTTTTTTTGTTACTATTCTCTTTTTTGTTGAGTATTGTATAGTTGCCACTGAGGGCCCAATGACCGATTCGTTTTATGGTCGCCATAACACCCGGATGAGTGAGATCATCTGTTCCGTAGATATGCTTGACTCTTACTTTTGGGTTTATTTCAAAAGTTGAATCTACTGTAAGTGTTGCAAACTCTTCCCCGTCACATAAAATTGTAAGTTCTTCACCTACTTCCAAGGAGCTTATAATCTTTTCATTACGATTTCCGGAAGGCGCTAATATAAAAGGGAAGGGAAAAGATTTCCCGTTAATGAGTCCCGTTTTTAAAACTTCTTTGGATTCTGCTTCATTCATCAGTTTTGTAACAGGCGTAAGTAAGCCATCATCTACAAGCTCTAGTGCTGAAGCCGCCTCTTTATCAATATAGAGGGTTTTATTTTTTCTTGACGATGTCATACTTTTTACGCTTTTCCCATAAACTTTTACGGCTGATTCCCAATTTTTTGGAAAGTTCTGTATCTGGATATTTATTTTGATAATTGAGCACTATAAATTTTACATAATCTTCAATAGGAAGAATTTCTCCTTTATCAAAAACATTGCTTTCGCTTTTTATCTCAATGACAGGGTAGGCTACATCTTCTATTTTGTCACTACTGAGGATAATGGCTTTTTTCCCTGCTATGGCATCGCAAAAAAGTTTTTTATCTGCTTTTTTAAGTGTTTGGTAATTTATGATATATATGAGTGTATTTTCTGCAAGTGATTCGATTTCAGTCATCGCTTTTGAATCACTCAAAGAGATGAAATGTATAGGAAGGTTTTGTTTTTGGGCATATTCGAAGGCAAAAGCATCTGCATACTTTTGAAAATTTGAAGAGACAAAAAGAGGCAGTTCTAGAGTCTCTAAATCTTGCCCGTGTTTTGCATTTACAAAAGTATGCGCCAAATATTTTTCATAGGCATCATTTCTTTTTTTAAGTTTTTCATAATCTTGGTAGTGGTCAATCTTGCGGATAAGTTCTTCAATCATAAAAGGTTTGAGTATGTAATCTTTTGCCCCTGCACTGAGTGGTTTTGAAACAGTATCGTTAGAGATATATGAAACCATTAAAATGACGATAGAATTTTTAAATGTTTCGATGACAGGGCTGAAATCTTGCCCATTTATGTTCGTTGAAAGAAGTACTACATCATAACTGTTGCTTCTAATTGCATCTTTTGTAGAGGTGCACATCTCACAGACATGACCAAGTTCTCCAAGTTTTGTTGCAATACTTTGCGCTAAATATACTTCGTTTTCTATAATTAATATCTTCATTTTATCCTATCGTTTTCCAGTTTAAGTATTTTAAATTTGCATTGGCAATCACGCCAACTCCTTCGCTTCTGCCTATATAGCCAAGTTTTTCTGTTGTTGTTGCTTTTATATTCATGCGTGATGCGTCAATATGCAAAATATCTGCCAATACTCTTCGCATCTGCAGTTTGTACGTTCCCAGTCGAGGAGTTTGTGCAGCTATAGTGATGTCAGCATTTATTATAACAAAACCAAAATTGTAAAGTTTGTTGACCACACTTGCAAGTAACTCTTTAGAGTCTACGTTTTTGTATCTTGCATCGTTGTCAGGAAAGAGCATCCCAATGTCACCCATTCCGGCAGCACCTAAGAGCGCATCTATGAGTGCGTGAATAGCTACATCCCCGTCACTGTGCGCTTTAAATCCAAAGTCTGACGCTATTTTCACACCGCCAAGCCACATTTCACCTTTATCATCAAAAGCATGCACATCAAAGCCGTTACCGCTAAGCGTATCAGTCGATGGCGCATCCAAGCAGGGGATTTTATTTAAATCCGCAGCATAAGTAATCTTATGGGCATTGTCTTCACCTAAAACAAAGGTACGGCTTCCCCTATCTGCTACTATAGCACTACTCTCATCTGTAAATGTTTGATGTGTGTCAAGAGCAGCTTTTAAGATTTTTGTTTTTGAGAGTTGCGGAGTCTGAACTCTTTTTACTTCCTCTCTGTTAATTGTTTCATTTTGATACACTACGGTATCTGTTACAGGGAGATAAGGAACGATGCAGTCCGCAGACTCTTTTGCAGATATGATGCGCTCTAACATCTCTGATGATATACATGCACGTGCTATATCACTGACAAGAACATACTCGTTTGAGACAAGTTCAAGGGCATTTTGAAGTGACTCTTGTCGCGAGGCACCGCCGGCAATAAAATCATATGAAGCATACTGCTGCATAAAGTCGATTTCATCTGCTGAGCCGACGATGATAATTTGAGAAAAAAAGTTGGTTTTTTTCAAGTTATCTGCTACAAATTGCCACAAAGGCTTATGATCAATGCGAAGCCACTGCTTTTTAACATCTTGGGCAAAACGGCTTGACGTACCTGCAGCAAGTAAAATAAGTGTCAAATCAGACAAAAAGTCTCCTCTGCTGTAAAAGTGTTACGAAATTATACACATCCAAAGCTTTTTTAATCTTAAAGAGCATATTAGTTCCTTTAATATTCTCCTGACTTTATATTAGATTAACTTTATTTGATTATATTTCCATCATATATATACAATTAGAGGAGAGACTTATGAGATCTTCATGGGTAAAAGAGCGCGAGAACGATACGGTGAGAACACAGATGTATTACGCGAAACAGGGCATCATCACGCAAGAGATGGAA
>JALUWT010000091.1 GCA_027019325.1 Sulfurimonas sp. | reverse complement strand
CTGAACTTGTTCGGAGTGAGATAGCAAGAGGAAGATTAATTATACCGGCGAATGTGAATCACACTTCCCTTGAGCCAATGGCCATAGGAATTGCAAGTAAATGTAAGATAAATGCAAATATTGGTTCATCAGCAATTGCATCTGATGTGATGGGAGAAGTTGAAAAAGTACAGGTTTCTCAACACTATAAAGCAGATACCGCGATGGATTTAAGTACAGGTGGAGATTTGGATGAGATTAGAAAGGCTGTTATTGCCAACTCTAAAATTCCAATCGGAACAGTGCCAATTTATCAAATTTTACATGATGTAGGGAACAAGATTGAAGATTTAAGCATAGAAGTTATGCTTGAAGTTCTTGAACGTCAGGCAAAGCAGGGTGTTTCATATTTTACGATTCACGCAGGTTTCTTGCTAGAAACTATGCCTAAAGTTGCAAAACGTAAGATGGGAATTGTTTCTCGTGGTGGGTCTTTAATGGCTGCATGGATGATGCATTACCATAGAGAAAACCCTTTTTACTCTGCATTTGATGATATTTTAGATATCTGTGCAAAATATGATGTTTCGCTTTCATTAGGTGATTCTCTTCGTCCGGGTTGTCTTGCCGATGCAAGTGACGATGCACAGCTTGGAGAGTTGAAAGTTCTTGGAGAACTGACACTTCGTGCTTGGGAGAAAAATGTTCAGGTTATGATTGAAGGTCCGGGACATGTGCCGCTGAACCAAATTGAGCGAAACATGAAGATCCAGCGTGAGCTTTGTCATGAAGCGCCTTTTTACATTTTAGGGCCGTTAGTTACTGACATCGCAGCGGGATACGATCATATCTCTTCTGCTATTGGTGCAGCTGTCGGTGGATGGCATGGTGCTTCAATGCTTTGTTATGTAACACCAAAAGAGCACTTGGGTCTTCCAAATGCTGAGGATGTGCGTGAGGGTATCATCGCTTATAAAATTGCGGCACATGCTGCAGACATTGCACGTGGACGTAAAGGTGCACGTGACATTGATGATGCAATGAGTGATGCACGTTATACATTTGACTGGGAAAAGCAGTTTGAACTCGCACTTGACTCTGAGCGTGCTCGTGAGTACCATGATGAGACGCTTCCTCAAGATGTATTTAAAGAGGCAGAGTTCTGTTCTATGTGTGGACCAAAATTTTGTTCATACAAAATCACGCAAGAGATTATGGAGAATCCAGAAGCAATTGCACAAATAGCAGCAGATGCAAAACTAAAAGAGGCCGAAGAAGAGGCCGCTCTTTTAGCTTAAATCAACTTTTAAGAGAAATTGATTTAAAATAAGACAATATTTGTCTTATTTAGATATGATACACTTCGAAAATGAAAAATTTTAAAAAGGAAATAGTAACTAATGACTGAAGAAATTGTAAAATCAGCACTTTCAAAAGTTATGTATCCAGGTTTTACTAAGGATATCGTAACATTTGGTTTTGTAAAAGATATAGTTGTAAACGGTAAAGATGTAAGCGTAACGGTTGATATCACATCAAGTGCACCGGAAGTGGCACAACAAATCAAAGATGAGGCTACTGCTGAGTTGATGAGAGAGGGAGCTGAGAATATTACTGTAAATGTAAAAGCACCTGTAATGCCAAGAGAGAGTTCTTCTCATGGTAAAAACATCGCTCCACAAGTGAAAAACTTCTTGATGGTAAGTTCTGGAAAAGGCGGCGTTGGTAAATCTACAACTTCTGTAAATATTGCTATCGCTCTTGCACAGCAGGGCAAAAAAGTAGGTCTTTTAGATGCTGACATCTATGGCCCGAATGTTCCTCGTATGATGGGTATTTCTAATGTGAAACCTGAAGTAAACGGAAACAAAGTCCTTCCAATTAAAGCGTATGGCATTGAAATTATGTCAATGGGCTCACTTATGGAAGATGGACAATCTTTAATCTGGCGTGGTGCTATGATTATGAAAGCTATTGAACAGTTCTTACGTGACATTCTATGGTCAGAACTGGATGTACTTGTAATTGATATGCCACCGGGAACTGGTGATGCACAACTTACACTTGCTCAGTCTGTGCCGGTAACTGCAGGTCTTACAGTTACAACACCACAGGGTGTTTCACTTGATGACTCTCGTCGTTCATTAGATATGTTCAAAAAACTCAATATTCCAATCGCTGGAATTATCGAGAATATGAGTGGATTTATTGCACCGGATACGGGTGTTGAGTATGATATCTTTGGAAAAGGAACATCTGATCCAATGGCAAAAGAGTTCGATACAAAAGTTATCACTGAGATTCCTATTGAGCCGGCTATCAGAACTGGTGGTGATGAAGGGAAACCTATCACTTTCGTAGCGCCGACTTCAGAATCAGCAAAACGCTATATGCAAGCAGCTGAGTCTATCTGGGCAACTATTGAAGAGATTAATGCAAATGGTGGAGTTGATAACCAATCAGTCCAACCAACAACACCTCCGGGTGTTTCTGCATGTTCTACTGGTGGAGCTTCTTCAGCACCACAAAGCAGTGGCGGCGGATGCGGCTGTAGCTAGTCTACAATCAAAATAGCGGCGCACTTGCTGCGTTGCTTCCTCTTCATGTACTAAAGTACACTTCATCGTCAGCGCCTTGCAATTACACCACTCTTTTGATTTGATCTATTGTATTTTTTGTATGCTTATAAGAGTGAAAAGAGAAATGCAGTAGCAAGGCGAGAGTAAGGAAGGATACTTGTAGTATCTGACGAGCGAACAACGCAACTAATGCGTTGCTATTTTTACTTGGCTTTATCGGAGATTGTCATTTTCTGACATCTCTTTTGTATACTCTACTATTTTATTTCTTCCTGTTGTTTTTGCCACATAAAGTGCAGTGTCGGCAAGTTTAATACATTTCCAAATGGTATTTGCATCTTTAGGAAAGGTGCAAATGCCTATACTAAGGGTTTTTCTGAGTGGTTCTTCTGCTCCTACATCGAAGCTGAGCGCTGCAAAATTTTCATTAATCAGTTGTGCAACACGCATTGCACCCTCTTTGGTAGCATTTTGCAAGAGGATTACAAACTCTTCTCCACCGTATCGAATAGCAAGATCAGATTCGCGAACACTTTCACGGATTACTTTTCCAAGTTGCTCAATCACTGTGTCCCCTACATCATGTCCATAGGTGTCATTTACTTTCTTAAAGAAGTCAATATCAAGCATTAAAACAGCATAAGATTCTTCTCTTCTCTCTGCCTGTTTTACAAAAGTATCAATAAATTCTTCTAAAAATCTTCTATTATAGAGACCTGTCATTGCATCTTTTAAAGATGTGTCACGCAGTTTTTCAGTAAGAATTCTACTCTCAATTACAGGTTTTGCTGCTTCAAGGTAATTCTTGACACTCGGAATATCTTTATTTATCTGTGCTATTGCTGATTTTTCTTTTGTCGTAAAAGAGATGACAAGTGCATATTCATCATTAATATTAAAAGGAATACAGATATAATTCAAATCATTGCAAACACACTCTTTGCAAAGATTGATGAACTCTGTTGATATGACATCAGTGTTTGTTCTGTGCGCGCGGCAGAGCATTGCATTTTCATCGACCTCTTGCTTGCAAATGCTCTCATCTTGTGAAATATAAATAAGTTCACGGCTATTTTTAGGCATGTTAATTTCATAGAATGCAAAATGTTTAAAATTGAATTTATTATGCAACACATCAATGATTCGACTATATACAATCTCCTTGGAAATATCAAGTTCAATGGTCTTTTTAAATTTATAAATATCTGAAAGCTCATTAATAATGGTTTTAGCTTCATAAAGAGGATCGTTTGAAGAGACACAACCTTGCGGAATAAATGTAGCAAGGTTGTGCTTGATGTCTCCGAATGTCTCTTGCATTTTTCTAAAAAGTGTGTTGAGTTGCTCAGTAATCGTTTTGCCATCCCCTTCAACAGTTGTCTCAAATTTATGGGTAAAATCTCCACGATATGCTTTTTTTATTCCCTTTTGCATGTTAGTAAAGAGTGTCATGTATGGAGATACATAATGATTAATCAAAAGCAGTGCAATTATAATGAAAATGAGATTGATGCCAAGGATTTTTAAAATTGTAAGCATTCCGTCATTTCGCATATGGGTAATATCAAACTCCATGCTAATTGCGCCAAGTGTGTCGCCATCTTGGACATTATGGCATTTCAAACAGTTTGGTGTTCCTGTTGCAGTTGCATTGTAAGGAATGGATATGCGTAGAGTAATGCCATCAGCATTTTCTTTGATGGCCTGGACAGTTTTCCCTGTATTTAAAACTTCTTTATCTAAAGCATCTCTTACAGTTTCGTTTTTAAAACCGTTTCCAAATTGTTTTTTTACTTTGTTGGAACGAATAATCCAAAGGGCTTTTATATCTGCATTGTTTGTATAAATCTGATTAAGAAAATAACTTCGTTTATCCATGATGCCGTTTACCATATGTGCCGTCAAGCCATCTTTTACAATAGCTGCAACTGCCTCTGCTTTTTCGGTAGCATTTTTAAGGCTGTACTCTCTAAAGTTGAGTGAAATGTTGACAATAGTTGCGATTCCTAGCCCTAGGAGCATAAGGGCGACGGTTAAAAGAAGTTTTGTTTTACTGTTCATTTGTTTTTCCTATTCAACTGTTACGGATTTTGCAAGATTTCTCGGCATATCGACATCGTTACCGAGTCTTACAGAAATTTCTAAAGAGAGTAGTTGTACAACGACCATCATTTCAAAAAACTCCAGCATATAATCTTTTTGTTCTTTTGTTTGAATAAAATCATCTGCTTTTTCAAATTCTATTGGGCTAATGGCACAGATTGTCGAGTCTCTTGCACTTAACTCTTCGACATTGCTTTTTGCTTTGTCATACAAAAGATGCTCTGGAAGGAGGGCGATGGTAAAGAGCTCAGGGTCAGCCAAGGCAATAGGACCATGCTTCATCTCACCACTTGGATAGCCCTCTGCGTGAAGATAGCTTATCTCTTTAAGTTTGAGTGCACCCTCTAATGCCAATGGGAAAAATATATCGCGGCCGATGAAGAAAAATCCATGTCCATGAAGGTAACGTTTGGAGAGTCTCTTGATGCGTTCATGCATACTGTCTTCAACCTTTACACAGACAGGTATCGCACGCAGAAGTTCAAGCTGCTTTTCTATTGCTGTTTGCGTGAGAGCATTTTTGAGTTTGGCAAGGTAGAGTGAAAGCATCCAAAAAACTGTGACCTGTGTGGCAAAGGCTTTTGTAGAAGCGACACCTTTCTCAACGCCTGCGCGTGTGAGTATTGTCGCATCTGCCAGACGTACCATAGAAGAGTTGTCCACATTACAGATGACAAGTGTTTTAAGACCTGTATTTTTTGCCATTTTGAGCGTTTCAAGTGTATCCGCAGTCTCTCCACTTTGAGAGATGACAACAAAGAGAGTATCTTTGGTCATAATTGGTTCACGGTAACGAAACTCTGATGCAATCTCTACAGAAGTTTTTACTTTTGCATAACGCTCGAACATATATGAAGCTGTGAGTGCTGCATGGTAAGATGTCCCACAGGCACAGAGTTTTATCTCATTGATGCCCTCAAAAAGTGTAGCATCGAGTTCTTCAAAGAGTACCTCTTTTTCGCTCACGCGTCCAAGAAGTGTATCTGCAATGACATCACTCTGTTCATATATCTCTTTTTCCATAAAGAAACGGTAGCCGTCCTTTTGGGCAGAGAGTCTGTTGGTTGTGAGTTTTACAAAATTGGGCTCTTTTTTATTACCCTGTTTGTCATAGATGACAATTTCATCAGCAGAGACATAGCCGTAATCTCCATCTTCAAAATAGTTTACTTCTGTTGCGTGACCGATGAGCGGTGTGTCAGAAGATGCAAAATATTTTTCACCTTCATCATTAATGCCTACAAGCATTGGCGAGCCATTTTTTGCAAAGAAAATTTTCTCTTCTTCCTCTTTTGTAACGAGTAAAATTGCATAGGCACCTTCTAACTCCGTGATAGTTTTTTCAAAGGCTTCAAAAGCAGTTTTGGCTGTTTTAAGATTTTTTTCAAACTGATGGACTATGACTTCCGTATCTGTCTGTGAAAGAAAAGTCACGCCTTCATTGATAAGTTCTTTTTTGAGCTGAGCATAGTTTTCTATAATGCCATTATGCACGACATAAGAGTTGTGACCGACATGAGGATGGGCATTGAGCTCTGTCGGCTTTCCATGCGTGGCCCAGCGAGTATGTCCAATGCCTACTGCAAATTTATCTGTATGAAAATCTTTTGTCTTTGCCTCTAAGTTGACAAGTTTTCCTGTTGCTTTAAAGCTGTTAAAAGCACCCTCACTTAAAACTGCGATACCGGCAGAATCATAGCCTCTGTACTCTAACTCTTTGAGTCCTTCAAGTAAAATCTCTTTTGTATTTTTTTGACCGATGTAACCAACTATTCCGCACATAAAAAAAGCCTTTTATTCTTCATTTGATAAAATTTTGTAAATTTTTTGGACATTATCGCATATCTTGTGTTGTTTTTCCATTAAAAAGCTGTCCCGTACTTTATGCTTGCTTGAGTGAATCTTCGCGGTGATAATGTTGATCTGCATCTCTTCAAACTTATGCATAACAGAGGCGATGA
The DNA here is from genome assembly GCA_027019325.1 of Sulfurimonas sp. Classification (GTDB taxonomy): domain Bacteria; phylum Campylobacterota; class Campylobacteria; order Campylobacterales; family Sulfurimonadaceae; genus Sulfurimonas. Next base: position 10,287 of record JALUWT010000091.1, on the reverse strand, counting down.
GCCCCATTTGATTTTGCGTATGAATGGTAAGCTCGGCGTGAGTTTTTGAGTGCTCACAGTCAATCTTTATCTCATCTTTTTTGATATTGACCTCTTTAAGATGTACTTCACGGCTCATGTCAAAAGCATTATCTATGATATCTTGAACCTCCACGAGTTCATTGCCTTTTACATTTTTGATAAAGTCGATTTTAAAGTACTTGATATCATCAAAAAGTGTAAAGATCTCCATAGATGCAACATCGAGATGCAGGAGTGCTGAGAGCAGATAGCCAAGATTGAGCGGAATACGTCTGTATATTTCAATAGTCAAAGAGTTTTTATTTTTTGTTGTAAAACCGTATCGGTCTGTCTCTCTTGCTTTTTTGGCGATATTAAGAATGTCTTGAGGTGTATGTTTAAAGAAAAAGAGATTTGACTCGATGGACAAAATCTTTTTTTGCATCAGTCGCGGCAGTTCTTTAAACTCAGCAAGATTTTTAACTCTTTTTTCAATGATAAGGCGCTTTTTGGCATCAGTAATGCGCTCCGTGTTTTCAGCTATTTCAAGGGCATTTTTGTACAGGTCATAAAGAAGTTTGGAGTTAAAAGAGTTATATGTATCGCCACCTACTCCATTGATATCCGCATATGTTAAAATATAGAGCAGTTTGAGATTTTTGGCATCGCCGACTTTTGACATGAATTTGTAGAGTGTTTTTTCATTATGTATATTCTCTTTAAAAGCAAAGTTGCTCATGAGAATGTGTTGTTTGACAAGTGTAACAGCACGTGATGTCAAATCCTCCGAGAGTTGAATCTGTTTTGCAAACTGTGCTACAAGTTTTGCACCAACCTCACTGTGGTCCTGTTTTCTTCCTTTTCCTGTATCATGGAAAAATACAACAACTTTTAAAAGCAGCTTCTCTTCTTCACTCAGCTCGCTGAAAAGTTCAGCTATAAAATTCTCTTTTATATTTTCCAAAGCCTCTATACATTTTATGGAGTGCAGGTCTACAGGGTAGTGATGGTATCCGTCAAACTGTGGCAGATGCATTACTTTTCTAAAATTAGGAAAGAGTTGTTGCAGAATGCCGGCATCGTAAAAGAGTTTTAAAAAGGAAGCAATATGTCTCTTTTGAAGGAGCTTTTTTAGTTCAAGATATGTATTTTTTGTTAGTGGATGTGCTATGTTTGTATATGTAAATTGGTTGAGAAAACCTGCGTCAAATCGGTAGTCTCTGTCCTCTAAGTTTATTAGAATCTCAAGCAGTTCCATGACAGGCAGCGGTTTGAGATTATATGAAGCAAAGAGCCTATCATCTAAGAGATAAATACCTTTTTGTATGCGTGCATGTTTGAACTTTTTGATGTAGGCTCTGTTGACTATAAAAGGACGCACCATCTTTTTGACAAATATCTGCGTGAAGTTATTGATACGCCATCCAGCTTCAAGAACTTTTGTCGACAATTTTTGCTGATCTTTAAAACCTAAAAGCTGACTCACTTGGGGAATGTACTCAAGAAGCAGTTTGTCTTCTTGTTTCCCTGTAATGAGATGCAGTGCACTGCGCACGCGGTAGAGCAGCTCTAGTGCCATGCGGAACTCTCTATATTCCTCATCTGAAAAAACTTCTCCGCTTAAATCTTTGCTGCTATTTATATTATAAATTGTTTTTGCAATCCAAAAAATAAGTTGAGAGTCACGCAGTCCTCCGATACCTTCTTTGATGTTAGGCTGCATAGATATTGGGTATTTTTTACGGCGAATCTGTGCCTCTTCTATTTTTGCCAAGATAAACTCTTTTTGTTTGTAGCTGCGTACATTGTTGAGTTCTCTTTGTGTCGCATGCCAGATAAAAGATGAACCTGTAACGAAACGTGCCTCCATTAAAGAGGTGCGGATGGTGATGTCTTCGTTTGCCGCTTTAAAAAGGTCGCCGACCTCATGCACTCTGTGACCGAGTTTCATACCGGCATCGAGTGCGAGGTAGAAAAGTTTTTCAATGATGAGCTCACTATTATAGCCTTCGATTTTTTCATACACGATGAGCAGGTCAATGTCACTATGCACACAGAGCTGCTCTCGTCCATAACTTCCAAGTGCGATAATGGCAATGGGAATCTGTGAGCGCATCGGCAGAAAGTTTCCAAAAAGTCTGCGTAGAACGGTTTTATACATCAGTGTGATGATAGAATCAAGCTGCTTTGTGTGCTTAACTAAAAAATCTTTCCCCTGATTCTCTTTAAAAAGTTCAGGGAGTGATTCTTTGTACTCTTTGATGTACTGTTTAAAAAGTTTTGAAAGCTCAAAGTCTGAGCCATTGTTTTCTATAATATTTTCTATTTGTAATAATAAGTCCATATATGATTATATTGAATTTTTGATATAATCTCTCTTTAAAACATATTTTTATATTTAAAAAGTGAAAAAGGGAGATAAAATGACGATAACAAAAAGGGTGACATTTATTGCAAAAGAGGGTTGTGCAGAAAAGATGAAAGAGCTTTTGTCTGCTATGGTAAAGCCAAGTAAAGCAGAACAGGGATGTCTCTTTTATGAGATTTTTCAATATGAAAACAACAGACGAAAATTTATGGCAGTAGAGACATGGGAGAATGAAGCAGCACTTGATGGGCACAAAACTTCAGAACACTACGCACTCTATAAATCAAGTTATGAGCCTTATTGTGAGAAAAAATACACAGATGAATTAGAAGTATTGGGGGTAAAAAATGGATAATTTATACAATGATAATGAAGCGGCAAAGTGCAAGAGTAATTTAGATCTGCGTGTCTATACATCAAACCTCTTAGGCTCTAATGATGAACTTGTTTTACATGGCGGAGGCAATACTTCTGTAAAAGGGGATATGGACGGCATAGATGTTTTACGTGTAAAGGGGAGTGGCTGGAACTTGGCAGACATTAAAGCCGAAGGTTTTGCCCCGGTGCGTTTAGATGACCTTTTAGAAATGGCACAAGAGGAGTCTTTGAGTGACTCTGAGATGGTTTCGCGCCAAAAAGAGGCGATGATGAATGCATCCGCACCAAATCCATCAGTAGAAGCAATTTTGCACGCACTCATTCCTTACAAATTTGTCGATCATACGCATGCAGATGCTATTGTGACCGTTTCAAACTCTGTAGATGGAGACGAACACATCGTCAAACTCTTTCCAAACTTTTTGATAGTAGACTATGTGATGCCTGGTTTTGAACTCGCTCATAAAATTTACAAAATGACAAAAAATATGAATTGGGATGAGATAGGCGGAATAATATTGCATAATCACGGAATTTTTACTTTTGATGAGAATGCTAAAAAATCCTATACAAAAATGATAGACGCAGTAAGCAAAGCAGAACAGTTCTTGGATGAAAATGCAACGGTGGAGATTGTTCATAAATATGTGCACAGTGACTGTGATATAGCACGAGTTGTTAATACAATGAGTGAGTACAAAGGGCATGAAGTCCACATTGCCATCAACCAGACACCGCTTGCTGCTTTTTATGCATCTCAGCCAAATCTACGTGAGTTTGCAAGCAGAGGAGTGTTGACACCGGAGCATATCATTCGCACAAAACGAGTGCCGTTAATTATGGAAGATACAGATCTTATCGGCGGAATAGAACGCTACATTGAAGCCTATAAAGAGTACTTTAACAGGTATGCGACAGATGAAGTGATGCTCAATCCTGCACCGAATTATATGATTATAAAAAACCTTGCAGTTGTAAGTTTTGGTAAAACACGTGAGGAAGCGAAGATTATCTACGACATAGTAGAACATACGATGCTTGCAGTACTGCGTGCCGATAAACTTGGCGGTTATCAAAGCATTAGTGAAAAAGATAGCTTTGCAATGGAGTACTGGGAACTCGAGCAGGCAAAACTGAAAAAGTAATGAAACAAAAATACCTACTAGCCATAGACGCAGGAACGGGTAGTATTCGTGCCGTTATTTTTGATGCGGATGGCAATCAAATTTCCGTTGCACAACAAGAGTGGACACATCTGGAAGAAGCGGGTGTACCCAATTCCATGAGCTTTGATTTTGCTAAGAATTGGGAGCTTACCTGTGCATGCATACGAGAGGCTATTAAACAAGCAGCAATAGCTGCAGAAGATATTGCTGCTTTGAGTGCAACAAGTATGCGTGAGGGCATTGTACTGTATGATGCAGAGGACAATGAGCTTTGGGGTGTGGCAAATGTGGATGCCAGAGCATCCAAAGAAGTGAAGTATCTCAAAAGTGAATTTCCGGGGATTGAAGAGGAGTTCTATGCACAAAGTGGACAGACTTTTGCCCTTGGAGCTCTGCCGCGTCTTTTGTGGCTAAAAAACAATCGCCCTAAAATCTACAATAAAGTGGCCAAAATCTCTATGATAGGAGATTGGATACTAGCTAAACTCTCAGGCAAAATCGCGGTCGATCCAAGCAATGCCGGAACAACGGGAATTTTTTCGCTTGCCTCACGCAAGTGGGAGAGTTCTATGGCTTCAAAAATTGGCATAAAAGATGATATTTTCCCTGATGTTTTAGAGACGGGAACCGTTTTAGGTTTTGTGAGTGAAAAGGCTTCGCGTGAGACAGGTTTGAGTTCTCTCACGCAGGTCGTCATGGGTGGCGGTGATGTACAGCTTGGCTCTGCGGGACTTGGTGTGGTCAAAGAGGGAGATGTCGCTGTTTTAGGCGGTAGTTTCTGGCAACAGGTTGTCAATATTAAAAGCTCTCTAAAACCGCCAAAAGATATGGGTATCCGTGTCAATCCGCATGTCATAAAAGGACTCTCTCAAGCAGAAGGTATTACCTTTTTTAGCGGACTTGTTATGCGCTGGTTTCGAGATGCTTTTTGTGAAATTGAAAAACAAGAGGCATCCTCACGCAACTGTGATGTCTATGCAATTCTTGAAGAGAAGGCAAAAGAGGTACCTGTTGGCTCATATGATATTTTGCCGATATTTTCAGATGCTATGAAGTATGGAAAATGGTACCATGCAGCACCGAGCTTTTTAAATCTTGGACTTGATGCTGACAAGTATAACCGCATTTCAATGTTTCGAAGCTTGGAGGAAAATGCAGCCATAGTCTCAAGTATAAACTTAGAGAAAATAGAAGCGTTCAGCGGCATCAAAATAGATGCAATAGTCTTTGCAGGGGGTGCTTCAAAGGGAGCTCTCTGGTCGCAAATAGTTGCAGATGTAACAGGTTGCAGTGTGAAAATCCCAAAAGTGACAGAGGCAACGGCACTGGGTGCTGCAATGGCAGCGGGTGTTGGCGTGAAGATATACAAAAGCCTTGAAGATGCGGCTGAGAAGCTTGTTGTTTGGGAAAAAGAATACCAGCCAAATCTGAAAAATAAAAAAGTTTATGATGCTCTGAAAATAAAATGGCAAAAAGCCTATGAAGTGCAACTGAAGCTAGTTGATGATAATATCACGACTTCAATGTGGAAAGCTCCGGGTCTGTAAAAAAGAGCTTACTCTCTAAATTTTTTGAAGACTTTCTCAAAATTGATGGAAGCTTTGCAGTAACTCTCTTCAAACTCATAACTCTCAGTGAAAAAATCTCCCTGTTTGTCGTACTCTTTGCCATCAAGTTTGTAGATTTTTGCTTTTAAATCATCGGGATAAACGAGGATGTAGTATTTTACCTTCTCTTTTTCATAAATTTCAAACTTATATTTTTCATCTCGTTTTGCAGTTGATTTTGAGATGACTTCTACAATAATTTCCGGGGCTTTTGTTAGATGCATCTTGTTTGTTTCATTACAGGTAAGGACGACATCAGGGCGTAAAATTGTGTCATCATTGATTTTATAGTCCACCTCGTTAAGTACAAGACACTTTTCACATTCCTCAGATGACTTTTTTAACTCATATGCAATATTTGTTGCAATAGCCTGATGCGTTATCATCGGTGCCGGGCTCATAGCAAGCGGAATACCGTCAATAAGCTCCCAATCGCCTTTCCATGTTATATAATCATCATAAGTATAATATTCAATGGCACACATGAGGCTTTGCTCCTTCAATAAATTCTATTTTTAAGTATTATATCATACAAAAGATTAATCTCTTTTAGCTATAATTGTCGAAAAATTAAGAGAATATAACAGGGTTTGATATGGATATAAAAGCAAAGATAGAAGCAGGTGAACGCTTAAATTTAGAAGATGGCGTGAAACTCTATGAGAGTGACTTTTTTGAACTAGGTGAGCTAGCAGATAAAAAACGCCAGGAACTCCATGGCAAAAAGACCTACTTTAATATTAACCGCCACATTAACCCTACTAATGTCTGTGCAGATGTCTGTAAATTTTGTGCTTACTCTGCAACCCGCAAAAATCCAAACCAATACACGATGAGTCATGAAGAGATTATGCAGGTAGTCGATAATGTTGTCGCACATGATGCCAAAGAAGTGCACATCGTCTCAGCACATAATCCTAACGTGCCTCTTGATTGGTATTTGGGAATTTTTAAAAAAATAAAAGAGAAGTATCCACAGTTGCATGTAAAAGCGCTTACTGCCGCTGAGGTGGACTTTCTCTCTCGTCATCATGGACTAACTTATGATGAAGTGCTTGACTTGATGGTAGAAAATGGTGTGGACTCTATGCCGGGTGGCGGTGCAGAGATCTTTGATGAAAAAGTAAGAGATTATATTTGTAAAGGCAAAGTAACATCTGACCAATGGTTTGAGATTCACAGAAAGTGGCACGAACGTGGGAAAAAGTCCAATGTAACGATGCTTTTTGGGCATGTGGAGTCGCGTGAGAATCGCATAGACCATATGATGCGCATCCGTGAGCTGCAAGATCAAACAGGTGGCTTTAATGCCTTCATTCCGCTTGTCTATCAGACAGAGAACAATTACCTTAACATCGACAAACCCATCACAGCAAATGAGATACTTAAAACCTACGCCATCGCAAGATTAGTGCTTGATAACGTGCCAAACCTCAAGGCCTACTGGGTAACTTCTACAGTAAACCTGGCACTTGTCGCTCAAGAGTTTGGTGCAAATGACCTTGACGGGACCATAGAAAAAGAATCCATCAACTCCGCAGCCGGTGCAAAAAGTGCCAATGGTGTGGATGTCAATGATTTTACGGCACTCATCAAAAACAGCGGGTTTATCCCAGTTGAGCGAGATAGTATTTATAACGAGATAAAGGTCTGGTAGTATGGCAAAAATTGATGAAATAAAAGAGTTTATAGGCTTCTTAAAGGCATTGTTTATTACAACAATTGTTATTATGTCTTCATTGGTTGATATTTTGGTGATATTACTTCTTTTTGGTAAAATATTAAAAGAGATAAAAAGTTTAAGGGATTTATAGATGAATGCATTTGATTTAGGTTTGATAATGGGAATGTTGACATTGGTTTATATAACATACAAAGTAATTCGCTTTGAAGTGAATTAGATATTTTTGATATTTCTGTCATAATTCCCTCCTATAACCGCTACATACTTCTAAAACGAGCCATCGCTTCAATTTATAATCAAACTTATAAACCAAAAGAGATTATCGTCGTAGATGACGGTTCAACGGATGATACTTTCCAAATACAAAATGATTTTCCAGAAATAATATACATCTACCAAGAAAACAGAGGTGTTTCCGCTGCACGCAATACCGGCATCAAAAATGCAAATTGTGAATGGATAGCCTTTTTAGACTCTGACGATGAATTCCATACGGAGAAATTGCAAAAACAGGTAGCATTTCATCAAGAAAATCTAGATATTTTGATGAGCTATACAGCAGAGCGATGGATACGAAATGGTAAAGAGATGAAAATCCCTAAAAAATACCGAAAAATAGGGCAAGATGTCTTTCTTGAAAATCTCTCCTACTGTAACATCGCTCCATCATCGGTACTCATGCATAAAAATATACTAGATGATGTCGGACTTTTTGATGAGAACTTGGAAGTATGTGAAGACTATGATATGTGGCTCAGAATTACACAGAAGTATGAAATGGGTTTAATCAACGAGAAACTTATTAATAAATATGCAGGACATGATGAACAACTTGGCTTTCGTAAGGGTATGGATGAAATTAGGATTGCAATCTTAGAAAAAATGATAGATAATTGCGTGACAGAAGAAAAAAGAGAGTTGTTACAAAGAGAATTAAATGCAAAAAATATTAATGGAGGCGTTACAGTAACACCGACTTCAGTCGGTAAGAACAGTTCAAAAGACACCGGTTAAAACCGGCGTTACAGTAACACCGACTTCAGTCGGTAAGAACAGTTCAAAAGATACCGGTTAAAACCGGTGTTACAGTAACAGCGACTTTAGTCGGTAAGAATAGTTTGGAAGATACCGGTTGAAACCGGTGTTACAGTAACACCGACTTCAGTCGGTAAGAACAGTTCAAAAGATACCGGTTGAAACCGGTGTTACAGTAACACCGACTTCAGTCGGTATAATATATGCACAAATATAAAGGGTAAAAAATGGAAACCTCTTACCATAAAAGAAAACTTCCTCACATCCAAGTTCAAAATATGCCAAACTTTATAACCTTTAGAACCCACAAAAGCATAGACTCCTATGTCAAGAAACTTACACAACAAAATAAAGATACAAAAATAAAACAGTACGAGATAGACAAGTATCTTGATAACTCAGACAAAGGTGCTTACCTCTATGGCGCACAGTTAAAAATTTTGAAAAGCATACTCCATGAAAAAGAGAAGATAAACTATCATCTTATTGCATATGCCATTATGCCCAACCACATTCATCTTCTGATAGAACCGAAAAAAGATCTTGCCATTATTATGAAAACACTCAAAGGCAGAAGTGCAAAACTTCTTAACGAGTCACTAAATATACGTGGAAGTTTTTGGGCAAGAGAGTATTATGACAAGGTATTGCGAGATGAAAAGCAGGTTAATAAAACTATTCGCTATATACTTAATAACCCAGTAAAAGCAAATTTGAGTGATGAGAAGGAGAGAGTATTCTGTAACACCGACTTTAGTCGGTATGAGTAGTTTTAAAAATACCGGTTAAAACCGGTGTTACGACAACTTGTAACACCGACTTCAGTCGGTACTCATATCTAACCTTTCAGAAAATGAAAAGAAATTTTTTGCTATACTTCAAAAATATTAAATAATAACGAAAAGGCATAACTTCTTTGATAAACGACTACACCCAACTCCAAGTCCTCAGATCTATAACAGAAGATACCTCTCAACCAAAAATAGCGAAAAAAATAGGCTACAGTGTTGGAAAAGTAAACTTCATCATTAAAGCTCTTGCAGAAAAAGGCTTAATAAAAGTAGAGAACTTCTCAAATTCAAATAATAAGTTAAAATATAAATACTTGTTGACAGATGAGGGCATTAAAGAAAAGATATCACTTACAAAAAAATTTATACAAAGAAAAAAAGCTGAATATGAAGAGTTGCAAAGAGAGTTGGAAGAAGATAATCTAAAATGGACTTCTAATGGCTAAAATCCAAATTTTAATTATGGCGAATATACCACAATTACATCTAAGTCAGATTTGAAATGAATAATTTAATTAAATACAATGACGGAGAAATAGAACTCACTATTTCACTTAAAAAAGAGACTATTTGGTTGAGTCAATTGCAGATATCAGAAATATTTGGCACAAGCAGTGATAATATTAGTCTGCATTTAAAAAATATTTATAACGAGAAAGAATTAGATGAAAAATCAACTACCGAGGATTTCTCGGTAGTTCGTCAAGAAGGCAAAAGAAAAGTAAAAAGAACCATCAAGCACTACAATCTAGATACTGTGATTGCTGTCGGATATAGAGTTAGCTCTTATAAAGCTACAAAATTTAGACAATGGGCAACATCTGTTTTAAAAGAGTATATATCTAATGGTTATGCTATAAATACCCACAAAATCACAGAGCAAAGATTATTAAATCTAGAAAATGATATGCAATTTGTAAAGTCAAATATAGAAAATAGTAGATTAGAAATAAAACAAGGTATATTTTATGATGGGCAAATTTTTGATGCATATGTATTTGTAAATGATTTATTTAAAGATGCACAACAAGAGATAATACTTATAGATAACTACATTGATGAATCTGTTTTAACATTATTTAGTAAATATCCAAAGATAAAATTTACAATAATTACAAAATCAATATCGAAACAGTTGGAACTGGACACAGAAAAGTATAATAAACAATATGATAATCTAATAATTAAAAATTCTAATAAATTTCATGATAGATTTTTGATCATAGATGATAAAGATGTTTATCACTTAGGAGCCACT